>JAUSPJ010000100.1 GCA_030655795.1 Fidelibacterota bacterium
GCTTCCGGTCGAATTAAACTGCCGCCCCAGTTCAGACCTTTACCTGTCAATACTCCGGTAAATTCGTTTTTTAACCGTTTATACTGACCAAACAGATATCCGATCTCCCGACCAGTAACGCCGATATCGCCTGCCGGAACATCAACATTGGGACCGATATGCCGATACAATTCCGTCATAAAGGATTGGCAAAAGCTCATAATCTCATTTTCAGATTTACCTTTCGGATCAAAATCCGAACCGCCTTTCCCGCCGCCCATGGGAAGTGTGGTTAAACTATTCTTAAAAATCTGCTCAAAACCCAGAAACTTCAAAATACCAAGATTCACGGACGGATGAAAACGCAAACCGCCTTTATACGGACCGATGGCGGAGTTGAATTCAACACGGTAACCACGGTTTACCTGAATGTTGCCACGATCGTCTCGCCAGGGCACCCGAAATATGATGGTACGTTCCGGTTCAATGATGCGCTCTAAAATTTTGTGATGCTGATAGACCGGATTTTCCTGAACGAAATCCCATAGAAATTCAACAACTTCATGCACAGCCTGATGAAATTCGTTTTCAGCGGGATTCTTCGCAACGACCATCTGCATGAAATCTTCAACGGATGCATAACTCATATATTCTCCTTTTCTGTTTCGATATTCTCATTCAATTTAATGTTAAACCTAAACTGGAAATTTTCATAATATCAATTTGCTTATCAATATTTGCAAATTACATACCACCGCCTTTCCCAGTAATGTGAAATCTACATTCAAATAATTTGGACGATTTCCCGAATATTTTACTTATCGGACAACTGATAATATTGGGACATTTTCAATATTCTCCTTTTTAAAATTGACGCCCTTCACACAACCGATTATTACCCTTAATTAAAACGCTTTTGCCAATTATGAGAAAAACAGTATCATTCACGTATCTTCGGTTAAATTTAACCGCATTTTCGACTACAATTTACTGAATTTCAGTTTTAAGTCACGATTGATTTTTATTTTAGCCCTGTTTTTCTGTAACTTCCGCCATGTTTTTTTAGTATTTATTCAATTGTAAAGGAGGGTGGATGTCGGCGCCAAACACCGCATTCAAAAATTTGGAAAAGGAAAGAAGCAACCTTATTAAAGCCTTACAACAGGTTCAGGGAATCGAAGGCTATATCTCTGACATGGCGGTACATTCAATCTCGGATTATTTTTCGATTCCGCCGGTTGAAGTTGAAGGAGTGTTGAGTTTTTACGCCCAATTCAAACGCATTAAACCGGGTAAAAACATCATCACGGTGTGCGATGGAACCGCTTGCCATATTAAGGGATCTAGTCTTGTCGCCAACTGGATATCCGATTTTCTGGGTATCAAAGACAAAGAAACTGATAAAAAGGGGCTTTTCTCACTGGAAACCGTTGCCTGTCTCGGTTGTTGCAGCCTGGCCCCGGTAATAGGTATAAATGGTAAAATATTCGGCAATCTCGATCGAAGAAAACTGTTGAAAGTCCTAAAACAATATAAGCAGATGGGTTAGCATGATTAAGCGGATTAAAATCGGTACGGGAAGTTGTGGCCTGGCAGCGGGCGCGGCGGAAATATTCGACTTCTTTAAAGAAAATATAAGTGATATTGACATTATTGGCGTCGGCTGTATTGGTCACTGTTATGCCGAACCGCTGGTTGAAGTGGAAACGGATCAAGGCTCGGTTTTCTTTGAAAAAGTTGAACCCAAACAGGCCTTTATAGACAAGATTTTAAACCTGGAAGAGAGTTCCAGACTGGGTCAGCGGCAAGAACGTAGCGATCGGGAACTGATCAAAGTAACGAAACTGGCCGGTCGCATCGATCCAATTTCAATCGGCGAATATTTCGAAAATGGTGGCTATGACGCCCTGAAAAAAGCATCAACCATGCAACCGATAGATGTAGTCAATGAGGTCAAGACCTCCGGGTTGCGGGGACGCGGCGGGGCCGGTTTTTCAACGGGTATAAAATGGGGTTTTCTGCATGCTCAAAAAACCGCTGAAAAAGTTTTAATCTGTAATGCCGACGAAGGCGATCCGGGCGCCTTTATGGACCGCTCACTGATGGAGTCGGTTCCCCATCAGGTACTGGAAGGCATGCTGATTGCCGCTCATGCCACCGGTGCGACTCAAATTTTCATCTATTGCCGTGCCGAATATCCGTTAGCCATCAAGCATCTCAAGATTGCCATTAAACAGGTTATTGAACACGGTTTAAATAAGATTAATGGAAGTGACATCACTATAAAGATCAAAGAAGGCGCCGGAGCTTTTGTCTGCGGCGAAGAGACGGCAATGATTCATTCCCTGGAAGGCAGCCGCGGAACACCGCGCTTTCGTCCCCCCTATCCAACCGATTCCGGTTTCAAGGGTTTACCGACGATGATCAATAATGTTGAAACCTTTGCCAATATACCAATTATCATAAAAGAAGGTGGTGAGGAATTTGCCAAAGTCGGTACTGCAAACAGCAAGGGAACCAAACTATTTGCCCTTGCCGGTGATCTGAAGTATCCGGGACTGGTTGAAGTACCCATGGGAATCACCCTTGGCGAAGTCGTTTATGAAATCGGCGGAGTTGAGAAAGGCAGCATCAAAGCGGTACAGATCGGCGGACCCAGCGGCGGCTGCATTCCCTTCGATCATTTTGATGTCCAGATCGATTATGACTCGCTGAAATCCTTAGGCGCCATTATGGGCTCTGGCGGATTGATTTTTATCGGCAACAATCGCTGCATGGTGGAAACCGCCCGCTATTTTCTCGATTTCACCGCCCGTGAAAGTTGCGGTAATTGCACTTTCTGTCGGGTGGGTACGAAACGGATGCTGGAAACTTTGGAAAAAATCACAGCCGGTGACGGTCATCCGGAAGATATTGAGTTTCTGCAGAATCTGGGTCAGAAAATTATTAAAGGCTCGCTGTGCGGGCTCGGTCAGTCAGCCCCGAATCCGGT
>JAUSPJ010000055.1 GCA_030655795.1 Fidelibacterota bacterium
TTTTTTTAAATAACACTGTGGTTAATCCGGCGACTGTCGGACTCTGCCGATTGAGCTACGCCGGAATCATCATTAAAAAAGCGTGCTAATTTAAATGAAATATCTACCAGAGTCAATCAGCTATCCGGCAAATTCTCAAAATATCTCCGCAAGGTCTCCCAGGTTTCCTGAAGCCCCTGGCTGATTACTTTCGTATGACCGGAAACCGGCATAAAATTCGTATCACCACTCCATCGTGGTACTACATGAATATGCAGGTGATCCTTAACTCCTGCTCCAGCGACAGTACCGTAATTAATACCCATATTGTAGCCCTGGGCATTCAAATACTCAGTCAGGGCTTTCTGGCAATGGGCAATGTAATTTATCAATTCCAGTTTAGTATCATTATCCAGGTCGCTGATTTCCGATGTGTGATTATTAGGCGCTATCATAAGATGACCGTTGTTGTAGGGATAGTAGTTCATCATGACGAAGGCGTTCCTGCCGCGATGGAGAACCAGGTTTTCTTTATCCTTATCTTCCTGTATATATTTACAGAAAAAGCAAACGTCATCTTTTGGACCTTTTATATATTCAATACGCCAGGGCGCCCATAAGCGTTTCATCGGTATTAATGTTCCTCTTCACGCTTGCGTTTATGTTCAGCAACCACTTTTTCCTGCACTTCCCGGGGCATCGGTTCGTAATGGGAAAAACTCTGTTTGTGCATTCCTTTACCCTGGGTCATCGAGCGCAGGGAGGTGCTGTAGCGGTACAATTCTGCCAGCGGCACCTTGGCATTGATGCGCTGAAATGATCCTTCAGACTCTATTCCCTGAATTTTACCACGGCGCACGGACACATCGCCCAGGATATCGCCCATAAACTCTTCCGGAATAATAACGGACAGATCGTATATCGGTTCCAGCAGAATCGGATCAGCCTCCATAAATGCTTCTTTAAAGGCGCCCTTTCCGGCAATCTGAAAAGCGATATCCTTGGAATCCACCGGATGCATTTTACCATCATAAAAATTAGCCTTAACGTCGGTTACCGAATACCCGGCCAGAATTCCTTCCTCGCAGGCGGCTTTGACGCCTTTTTCCACCGAAGGAACATATACGCGGTCAACATTCTGACCAACCAGACTATTGGTAAACTCAACTCCGGCGCCCCGTTCGGTGGGCTCAACAGACATCCATACTTCAGCAAACTGACCGGCGCCACCGGACTGCTTTTTATGACGATATTTTGATTCGGCTTTTTTCCGTATGGTTTCGCGATAGGGAATGCGGGGAGGAAGCTGGTCAACCTCGACATTGAATTTCTGCTTCAGTCTTTCCAGCAGAATCGTCAGGTGCAGTTCGCCCTGACCTGATAAAATCGTCTGTTTCAATTCCGGATCGTAATGATATGTAGCAGTCGGATCTTCATCGGTAAGTGTCTGAAGACCGGCATTGATTTTCTCTTCGTCATCACGGGATTTCGGTTCGATGGCTACCTGAAGAACAGGTTCAGGTAGTTCAATTTCTGCAAATATTATCGGTGATTTCGAGTCGGCTAATGTATCATTGGTGTGAGTTTTTTTCAGTTTTACAGCTGTTCCGATATCACCGGCATGTAGATGAGCAACTTCAAGTTTTTCTTTACCACTGGCAACGAATATCTGGCTGATGCGCTCGTTGTTTCCTGATTTAGCATTGATCAAATCAATACCGGAGCGAACCGAGCCTGACATTACCCGAAAAAATGACAGCTCGCCGACGTGTTTTTCGCTGGTTGTCTTAAACACAAGTAAGGATGTGGGTTCGTCATCACTGATCTTCCGTTCAACAACCTGACCTTTATATTCGCCCTTGACTTTTCCTCGAAAATCAGGTTCCGGACCATACTTAATAATCGAATCAAGTAGCGTTGAAGCGCCAACATTCTGGAATGCTGACGTTGTAAATACCGGAAACAGATTTCGGGTAATGATCGCTTTTTTAAGACCTGTTATAAGTTTTTCTTCCGTAAGTGTGCCTTCCTCAAAAAACTTTTCAAGAAGCGCATCATCGGATTCAGCAACATACTCGGTGATCTGTTCGCGTAACGAGTTGACTTTGTCCTGCAGCTCTGCTGGTACGGCTTCTTCTTTGGCGACGCCTTTGCCGTCCCTTGAAAAAGTATACTGCTTATTACTTAATATGTCGATGATTGTATCGAAGTCAACACCCTGATTGACAGGAATCTGAACCGGGATAACCTGCTTGCCGAAGGATTCACGCATAGCTTCCAGAGTTTTATCAAAATTCGCATGCTCTTTATCGAGCATATTGATGACAAAATAAATGGGTAATTCATCCTGTTTGGTATAATTAAATACCAGTTCAGTCCCAAGTTCCACACCGGCCTGCCCATGAACAACAATCAAACCCAGGTCGGAAACCGGTGTAATCGCTTTTGACTCGCTAATAAAATCCAGATATCCGGGAGCGTCGATTATGTTCACTTTGGACTTATTCCATTCACAATGGAGGAGCGACGATGAAATTGAAAATTTTCTGGCTATCTCGTCTTCATGGTAATCCGACACAGTAGTACCATCATCGATTCTGCCAAGACGGTTCGTTAAACCGGCTGTATAGAGCAGCGCCTCAACCAGTGACGTTTTTCCGGAAGACGCGTGTCCAAAGACAGCAATATTGCGTATTTCATTTGTTTGGAATTCTTTCAAAACTATCCTCCTTAATGTTCCTGAAATGTTATATGTGATTTCCTAATAATTCCGATACAGTTTCGATCAAAATGATCAACGACTTCAATCGAGTCGGGTGCAAGATATTTGGGTAGTTGACTTTGACAATAGGACATCAATTCCTGATCGCTGAAATCAGGGTTATCCGTCACGGTTACAGCAAGTTTAATTTGATCGTGTCCGTGACTGAGTTTTAAATTAAAAACGGTTGCTTCTTTGATATCCGGATGTTTTTGAACAACCGATAGGATAGACTCCGGATTAATCCTGAATCCGTTTCGGCTGATCCAGTCGCTCTGTTTACATACCCAGAATAAATAGCCTTCTTCATCTTTCATGGCCACGTCACCCGTATTAATCCATTCCTCACGGTCTCTCTCAATAATAGGGTAACGGTCAAAATAATGGTGAAATACATTATTGCCCCTGACTAATAAAAAGCCAGGTTCATTATCACGAACTTCATTTTCATATTCATCTACGATTTTCATCTCACAGCAGGATAGCGATTTGCCAATGGATGCCGTATTGATTTTATTGCGGTTGAAATTCATCGTGATAACAGGCGCTTCTGCAACCCCATAGGCCTCAATTATATGGGCATTATAGCGACGAAATATGATATTCTTTGTATCCATCGAAAAACTATCGCCGACTGGAATAAAATAATCGATGGATTTAAGTTTTTCCGGCTCAAGATATTTTTCACTGACCAGCTCTTTAATAAACCCACTGTTGCTGACAAAAATATTGACATTGTGGGTTTGGATGGATTCATACAGTTTCTCACGGGAGTCATCAAAAGGAATAACGATCGTATTGCCCATCACGATCGCCAGGTTAACTACCAGTGTAAATGGGAAATAATGAAAATAGGGCAAGCTGGTATAGATTCGGAATCGGTAATTTTCCGGGAACCTTTCTGAAACGGCCAGAGCGGTATTTATCAGGTTTTCATGAGTGTACACCAGGGATTTTGGATGGGAATAATCACCTGCGCTGAATAAAATTACAGCGTTATATCGTGTTTTTGCTGTTGATGGTATATTGAAAGAGATATTGTTATTTATAAAGTCGTATATATTGGTCGCACTTTCATCAGAATCGCGGCCGTGCACATAACATTTAATTGGATGTCCGGAGAGATTCAGGATTTGATCGGCATGTTCCTGAAACTCGATCGAATAGATCAGAAAATCGATTCTGGTTGTAGTTGCCAGGGTAGCAACTTCGCCTTCCGGCATTGTCCAGGGCAGAAGGGAAGCGACGGCGCCGGTGTTTAAAACTGCCAGGTAAGTCAACACAAATTCAGGGCAGTTCTGTAATAATATCCCGACAGTCTTTCCGGATTTCAAGCCGGCGTTCAGCAGTTCGTTTGAAATTGACGATATCTGTTCCGCGGCTTTTTGGAAAGTAATTTTATAATCCCCGTGTATAATAAACGGAAAGTTGGGTTTACTTTCGGCAAAATGATAGATAAAGTCTGTTAGATTTTTCATTGATTATTCTAATAATATAGTAAAAATAAAAAAGCAGAAAATTTTAATCATTTTGCTTTCTTATGTCAAGATAATTACCTGATATTTGAGATATTTTATTTTTGCACCGAAATACGGCTTTCATCAGTATCATTTTCTTGGATTGATTAAAGCCCTTTGAATTAATATTATAGATAAAGGGCCCCGATAAAACAGCAATTTTTTATGTATGATTTTTTTAACAATTTTCATCATGAACTTTTTTATAGGCTTTATGATCTCTCAGCAGGAAACAATTAGCCCAGCCTGATGTGTATCTTAGCGAATTATCCTTAATGACAGGTTTTCTGTTAAGCAAACCTGCATTATTGCCGTTATAGTATTTATTCCGGTAATAAGCCTTTACCCAGATACAGTCTTTTTCCCTTTGGGTTAGTTCGCAACGCTCGTTCAGACTGCCGCCGCAGGGACCATTGCGCTGGTTTTTAGCACACTGCTCGCCGGGACACAAGTAGGTAATATCCGGCAAGGAACAGTCACCGCATTCTTTACAGCCGAACAAAGCGACTTTCCACATTTTTTCATTGAAGTAAGCCAGTTTATTCAATGCCTTGAGCCGCTTTTTCTCCAGCACACTGTAGATAAATTTACAAAAGCCGAACATGGGAGAATGATAAGAAAAGAAAAGCCTGTGGACAATTCTGCAAAAACGATACGCCAGGGTAACATGCTTTGCGTAGTTTTTTTTCCGATAATTAATGTAAACAGGGTTTTTCTGTTGACTATCGGCAAGCCCCGTGCTTTCATCTTTTACGTATAAATAGAATTCGTTCGCTCTCGGATTCGTCAGTTCCTTAACAAAATCACACCACGGCGCTGATTCATATGCTTTCGCTTGTTCCAAGATAGCTGCAAAATCTTTATAATTATCAAAGCCACCGATATGAACGCCGTCATAGCCCATGTCTTTATAAGCGACTAGCTGTTTAGCGGCAAATTCAATGAAAAACTTTTTCCCTTTGTCCGCTGATTGCTTTGCTTTATTTACCCGTTCGAGCAGCGGGTCAGAAACAACACAGCCGGCAATCATGCCGTTATTAAACGTCCGGGCAACACCGGGAGACAATAAATACACATTCGCAATCAGGGGAACATTAAACTTGTGTTCTTTCAGGAAACATAGGAGCTCATGCGATTTCCGGATGTCGTATCCCAGCTGTGGAATGATAAAATTGGCGCCGGTTTTCAATTTTAGTCTGAGTTTTTCGTATTGCATGACCAACTCGGCTTCGGTCAATTTGAACGGCGAGACCGTGCATCCCAGGAAAAAGTCCGTGCTGCCCAGATTGATAAACCTACCCGATTTCCGGCCGTTGACTCTCAGACCGGTATTCATATCGCTCAGCATTTCTAATAGCCCCACCGAATCCAGATCGAAAACCGGATAGGCAATTCCCCGGTAACCATCGACTGGATAATCACCAGTTAGCACCATCATGTTTTCAATCCCTTCGCTGGCATATTTCCAGGCGAGACTTTCGAGCATATTCCTGTTGCTGTCCTTGCAGGTAATGTTGACGACAACATTCTTGCCCCTCTGCAGCACCTGCCTGGCAACGATGTCGGGCGTAATCATCGGATTTCCGCCGGCATTATCGGTTAAGGATATCCAGTCAAGACGTTCATCTATGCTAAGATCTTCGGCAAGCTTGAGCAACATCTGCCCGTTTTTCTGTTGTAGTTTGCCTCTCGTGGTCACCAGCTCTGCACCAATGACAAATTTTCCGCTTTTGATTATATCTCTTAGTCTTTCCATAATATCCTGATTTTTATAAGAAAACCGCTATTGATAGAAGGACAGTTTTGAAGCAAAATGCCGACAGTCTGACCGGGTCTGACTCCGGTATGTATAAGTTTATTTGTCAGAGATTGTATCTGGGATGACGCATCCTTAAATGTGAGCTGATAATCACCGTGTATTATAAAGGGATGTACCGGATTTTTTTGTGCAAAGAAGTCTATAAAGTCGTTTAGTTGTTTCATTATTTATCGCTAAAAAGGTTATAAGGAAAAAAGCAGAAAATTTTAACGAATTTATTACCTTATGTCAAGTTATTTACTTGAGATATTTTTGGGGCAAAAATATGCCCGTCAGATGTTTAGTATTCAACTTTAGCAGCTACTTAATCAATAGCATTTTCTTTTTAAATGTACCGTTGTCAGTTTTCAAAACATAAAAATATAAGCCGGAGCTATGCATCCCCGAATCCCAGGATAAATGGTACCTGCCAGCAGATTGATTACCATAATCCATTCGATCAATAAGTCGTCCCCGAAGATTATAAATCAGTAATTCAACCGGTGACGCTGAACTAAGTGTATATTCAATTGTTGTCCGACTATTAAATGGATTCGGATAATTTTGCATCAATCCAAATTCTAACGGTATTTTTGCTTCCTTTAGTAAACCAACTACTTTTTCTTCAATAAGAATAAACTTCACGGCATCAGCCCGTAAAACCACACCGGATGAGTAGGTATTGCCGCCGTAATATGCGATGCGTACCGTAATGGGTAAATCCTTCGGCAAATCAAATTCTCCAATGGAAACGAACGCTCCGCTCCCGGCATTCTGGTCAACATAAACGCTATCCAGCGGAACTCCATCAATTAAGATAACATAGCAGGCGTTGTTTGTTGCGTTTTCTGTTCTTGGAACGATATATTGAATATCGTAGCTGCCGCTGAATTTTAAAGTCTCGGTGAAATCGGCATAGGCGCCATAGTTCTCATTAATATAGACACACCGGCTGGTTGCTCCCCACGATGTTGCCACGCTGGTAAACCAGGCATGATTGGATTCGTGATAACCGGTTGCTTCATCATTATCAACGATTTTATAAAATGAAGAAGCGCTCGCCACAACAGGGATAATTACCGTTGGATTCAACTCATCATTCGTCTGTATATAAATGACATCGTTATAATCACAGAAATAATCGCTTGAAAAGATAATCGGAATCTGGACTTCACCCATGGCTCCGATTGTCATGGGAAATTCCGCATCAATTGTGATTTTATCACCGTAATGAACGAAAGATTCAATTTGTAAATCAAGACGTCCGTGATTTGAAATTGTAAGATACTGGACTGCCGAATCAGTCACACTGACATCTCCGAAGCTGATTATTTCACGATTCAGAACCATTCTTCGATCAGCCACCAAGGGAGTAAAACGGACAACATCCAGTCCCAACCGTTTATCCGGAGCAAGGTTTTCCATAATAAGGGTATTTCCGGTTCCCGCAGACATTTCAAAAAATCCGATATGCTGCCACTTGTCGGTGCCTTTAAGGACTTTATTAAAAAGTACGGTATCAACAGTCCCATTATGATTTACAATGCATTGGACGGAATCCGAGTTACTCCCCGCTCCATGAAACAGAATGCTGTAAATTCCCGGAGTTTCTATGGATGGAGTTATAGATGCAGAACCCGGCCCTTCAATTATCCGGGCGCCTAAGTCCCATAATTCTTCTGTATTATAGTCTTTCCAGGTTCCTGACAACTCCTGAAATGCTATGTCTTTATTATCTATAAAAATATCATCAGGTAAGTAGTCGAGGTGAGTTTTCGCCTGATTGCCGACACTGTCACATACCGTAACGGAAATCTTTGCAATAATATCGACCGGAACAGCATCGATGGTTTCCCACTGATTTTCGCCTACAATATTACAGGACAGCCGTTGATAGGTTTCATATCTTGTTTTCATCGCAACGAATGGCTCATTTGTCTGGAAAACCGGGCCGTCGGTTTCAATTGAAAACCGCCGGTTGACACCATCGATTATCTCGTTTACCGTCAGAACCGGCGCGATCGTATCTTCCGGATTAATCCATAAACGCATGGCTTCCGTGTCTTTGCAATACATAAAATCCACATTGTATTCATCTGATAACCGGTGGGCAATCGCATTCAGAGAATCCATGCCCAGCATAAAATCCGTCTGTGGCAGATGGGACCACAAACAGGACATCTGATCATTTCCGTTGGCCGCTTCCTGAAACATGATTTCCAGGTTTTCCCGGGTCCAGTTGATGCTCGTAAAACAGATGGATCGCAGGCGCCATTGTTTCAGATCACCCTCGATCTGGTAATTATTAGCATTTGGGTGATAGGGCACAAATTCGCTCGGAGATTGTGACCAGTCGATGATATTATTAGTAGGTTCATTATAATCGCCGCCATGGGCCGGATAAGCGTTGGACATATCAAAAGGAATGAACTTTTCCTGGTAGGCCTGCCAGGCATTATCCATATAATGCCAGCCGCTCCGGAAAGAGACAGGGAAGACGTCATCTTCTATAAGATATTTCATCAGACATTCTTCATAATCATCCTTGTTCAGCAGAAAGTCGAGTCCCTGATTGTAATAAAATATATTGTCGCTATTCGTATCGGACCAATAATAATTATGGTAATGCAGAGTCAGTTGATCATCATAAGCATTGATGGCGTCCAGATGGTATTTTTTCATCAGGTAAAGGGTAATATTGTTCCGAATGGGAATATTGCAGTTCCGGGATAGATGAAAGACATTACCGGCCATCATCCACCAGGTCATTTTCATCGGCATACCGTAACTGTCTTTTAATCGAAGACGGAAGGAGGTATCCATGACAGTATAAGCATTACCGGCCGGGTCAGTATACAGATCGGCCTTAAAATAGCGATTGTCATATTGGCTGATTGATAAACCATCCCAGATAGCGGTATCGGAACCAAGTACGAGATAGACTTTTCCGTTTTCGCCGTTTACAATCATTGCCGTTAATAAAACCAACAGACAGACAAATTTTTTAAGCATATAAAATCCTTGATTCAAACTCATATAATTAAAATCAATTTAGGTCTTATTGGGATAAAATGAAAATCTCAGAAAGTTTTTCCGATCACAAAAAAGGGCCGCCGAAAAGCGACCCTTTTTTTATTAATTTCACGAATGAATTAGAAATTAATATTCAGACCAAAATTAATTCGACGCGGCATACCGATATAGACTTCAGCATCATCAGCAGCATGATTTTTACCATCACCTTTAAAAGCATTATACTGACTGTTATCAACAGCGTCCTGAATGTAGATAGCGTCTAATGCGTTGAAAACGTGCACGTAAGCCTGCAGACCTAATCCAAGCAGATTGACCGGAATGTCATATTTCATATGAAGATCGATCTTTGAATAAGAAGGTACCTGCCAATTCTGTTCACGGTCTGGTTCTACACCGGATTTAATTTCTCGGCTGGATGGATCCCAATTAGCCCAGAAACGATCATAATAATTCATCGTGGCAGCAACGGTTAGACCTTTTATTGGGAATACCGAAATAGTAAACGCATAAATGCTTTGCGGCATGTCACCAACCATCAGGTCTTTCACGGCGTAAGTATATTGATAAGTCGTATCGTTTTCAATATCCTTATAGACTCCATCAGCGTCGTCAGTATATTTCCATATTCCGTAAGAGAAAGCGCCGTCAAGGCGGAACAGGCGCATTGGCTGATAGGCGACTTCTAATTCAAATCCCTGATGATACTGATTCAGCCCGGTCAGGAAGATAAGATCGGTGTCTCCACTGGATCCCTGACCTGTTGTGACGGCTCTAACCAGGTTACGATCAAGCCACCTGGTATCATAGAGGTTCATTTTAGTGGCAAGTTTATCCGATAAGGCTCTGAAATTCAGTCCCATCTCGGTGCTGATGAACTTTTCGTTAGTAGGATCAGGCGCCAGTGCAATTTTCACATCATCGATGATATTATCCAGAATTGGAACCTTTTCAACATAACCAAAATTGGCAAAGGCTTCCATGTTATCGGTGATTTTATACAAACCGCCGGTCTTGAACTGAACAGCCGAAATCCAGTCGGCGATAATTTCCAATTCACCATCATCCGTCGCCGTTATATAACTTTCAGTGTAGTTTTCAGCTTTCTTGAAATGATCGACTAATCCGTATTTAATCATGGAAAAACCGCCCATGCCATAGACCGAGAACAAATTGGTTTTGTATTCAGCCTGTCCAAAAAGGCCTAACCAATCAATGGTGTTGGTGTTATTATAACCAATTTTGCCGCCAAGACCAACCTTGTTTGCATCAACGGTAGCATCTTTGAATTCATCGTAGTATTTATAATAACGATCAGCACCGGTTTTAGAATTGACATATGCACCATTGACAGCGTAATCTCCGCCAAGTAGATCACGGACTTCACGATAATGCATAATTTCAGCAGTACGCCAATCAATCCCTATCTGTGTTTTTAATCGTTCACTAATATCAAAATTCAGTTTTGAAATGGCGCCAATGGTCCACTGACGGTTTACACTGTTGCGAAGAAAACCGACCGATTCACCGGCAGGTTTCAATTTTCCTTTTCGGTTTAGTGTATCTTGATTAATCGCTATTGTTTGATCCCAATCGGCAATTCGGGAGGGTGAATTGGTTCCAAGCCCGGCACTTTCCCATTTAATATCACCAAAAGTACCCGTACCGCCACCTGATCCACCGGAGAAATACGCAACTGTAGAAAGGCGCATCTTATCATTGATAGTCAGATACCAGTTCAGATTGACTTGCGGTTTATGAAAATAATTTTCACTTTCATTCAGGAAATTCGGATCATGACGATCTACTTCTTTTTCGCCGTACATATAGTAATACTGTTTGCCCTTATAGTCTTTTGATACTGTATTCCAGTTTTCATTATAGGTTCTTCCGGCTTCCGGGAATACTGAAAATACATCATACTTTGTGCCGGCACTGTCTCCAGCCATTTGCAGAACGGACTTGTCAAATACGTCAGCGGCATACGCAGAATCGTAGGCAGCTATGTTCTGCGCATAGCGCATTTGACCGTGGCGTTGCGGAGCGCCAAGCGCAAACAACTCAAAACGGTTATTTTTATTAGCCTGATAGCTGAGACCCAGGTAATAAGCCCATGCATCGGTCCAGGCCTTGTCAATGACGCCATCACCGGTTTTCCGGACGACAGTTCCGCTCACGGCGAACTTGTCATTAATTAAACCCGAAGCATAACTCAGTGTACTTTTAAGGAAACCGGCGTTGCCGAATTCCTGTTTGAACTTTCCGCCGGCTTTTAGTGCAGTCGGATCAGTCAGGATATTCATTGTGCCACCGATAGAAGGGGCTGCCAGGTTTACGGCAGAGAGACCACGTTGCAGCTGGATAGAAGAAGTGGCATCAGCTACGCCGTCCCAGTTTGACCAGTAGACCCAGCCGTTTTCCATATCGTTTACAGGCACACCATTAATCATAACGGCAACATTTCTCTGATTGAATCCGCGAACGCTGACACGGGCATCACCGGCGCCGCCGCCCTGTTCAGTCGCATAAACGCTCGGAGTTGTGTTTAAAACCATCGGCATATCCCGTGAACCTAAGGACAATTCAATTTCGATTTTTTCAACATTTGTATAGGCAACCGGGGTGGTTCTGGTTGCGCGGGACGCCAAAACCTCAAGCGCTCCCAATTCCAGAGTTTCTCTTTCCAATTGGAAACTGATTTTGGTCACACCTGTTGAAGATACATTCAGGTCTCTGGTTACTTTTGAGTAACCAATAACCGAAACCATCACCTGCACGGCACCTGCCGGTACAGCGTCAATGATGAAACTCCCATTTTCATCGGTCGCGGCGCCTAATGTTGTGCCCACAATAACAACATTGGCCCCAATGATTCCATCACCAGCTGTTTTATCAACAACACGCCCCTGAATGGAACCGGTCTGGGCAAAAATTAATGTTGGCAGCAGAAGCGCCAACAGAACACACAAAAATCGTGTACTCCTCATTACTCCTCCAAGTTTTTCTTTTTTTGTTAATAACTATCCTATTTTCAGTACTTTAACTGTTTCTTCAAGTCACTATGTATCTGGTATAAATTCTCATTTGCCACACGAAATATAGTATGGAGAAGAAAGAAAAACA
>JAUSPJ010000107.1 GCA_030655795.1 Fidelibacterota bacterium
ATTTGGCGACGAAAAAATAATAAGACTGGTCAATGTGTTAAAAAACAACTATGCAAAAAATTCATTTTATATATCAGTCCTGACCGAATTGCAGGATTACAAGACAATTCTCGATTACCTGGAAGAACATCGTAATAGCCCATATATTAATTTCATAGTGAAACCGATTATCAATATTTATCCGCAGCGATGTTTTGAACTGATCAAGAAGAAAACCGATAAATTTCTGGAAGAAAATATCGGAAGAAAATATTATCAAACTGCGGTCGGATGGCTGCGGCTTTTAATGGATATTCAGGACGCTTCGGTAAAATCAAATGCCGGTAATTTTATATCTGCGCTTCGGGCAAAATATTATAATAGATCTGCGCTGAAAGACGAAATGAAAAAAGCGGGCTTGATTGGGTGAATGGATTACTGGTTTATTGGTTGAATGGTTTATTCGTTTACTGGTTTACTGGGTAAGGATGTTATAAAGAATATTTATTAGAGGAGTAAAAATCATGGTAGAACACAAAGATATTCAAAATCCTGAGGATTATGGCGCAAAGCACTATGCGAAATTCCGTTATCTGCTTTTTTCCGACGAAACGCCCCGGGAAGAACTTGAAGA
Source organism: Fidelibacterota bacterium (assembly GCA_030655795.1). GTDB lineage: Bacteria > Fidelibacterota > UBA2242 > UBA2242 > UBA2242 > B118-G9. Next base: position 614 of record JAUSPJ010000107.1, read on the forward strand.
GATCTGCATGACCCTGGCGCATTTGCCGACGGATGAGGCGCGTCAGCTTTTGGACGAGTTCAAGAATAGCGCGCGCGCCGGCGAAGTTGGGTGGCTGGACTGCGCCATCGAGGAAAACATGTTCCATTATCTTTCACCGGAAAATGAACAGGAAGAGCGGGATTTCCTGACGCTGAAGATGGTCGGCAAAAAGGACGACCGCATTGTGGACTTGATGGGAGAATGCGATCAACATAGTCTCAGAATCCGCAAGTATGAAATTGAACTGGAGGCTCTGGAGCAGCTTCTTCCCGATGATCCTGAATTGAAATACAGTATCTCAGCTATCCATGATCTGTTGACTATGGAAAAGAATCACCTTGAGGAAGCGCAACGACAAATTGAAACAGAAGAGAAAATCCGGATGAAAATAAAAGAATCCATCCAAACCGAACGCCTGAAGAATCTGGATCCGCTGGATATCGGAGATTTTCATTTTGACGGGGAGGAGTGGTGAGATGGTTTATTGGTTTATTGGTTTATCGGTTTATTTGTTGAATGGTTTGCTATTTGAAGGAATGGTGAATGGGATGAAATTGCAGTTTGAATATACACAATAACCGGTGGATCAGGATGGGATTGGTATCGAAAAAATGATTACAGTGATTAGAAAAAAATTTCCAGGCTGCGACACGGCTATTTTAATCCCTGTCTAAATCCATAGAATGTAAAACAAACACTGATATCTGCTTCAAAATAAAGCCATTTCTTCGATATGCTCATATAAATCTAAGAAGATCCAATTTATAAAAAAATTAGTGGCATTTAATAAATAATTGTGGTAATTACGATTGTCATAGAAAAGTTATTAGCTTTCAACGATCTATGAGTGCGCATCAAATAAAAGTGTAAAAACGGGATTTTTTATGAGATTAATGATTAAGGCATCGACTGATAAACCCTGTTTTATTCCCATCAATTATCGGTATCAGCTGCATAGTATGATCTATTCACTAATCAAAAAATCCTCTGCAGATTATGCTGATTTTCTGCACGATGAGGGATATGCTTCGCTTGGGCATGCGCAGAAAAGGTTCAAACTGTTTACCTTTTCACGATTGCGGTTTTATCCTTATCGGTTTGTGGGTAATGGATTTAGCGGCGTGCGCCGGATTGAATTTACCTATTCCACACCTGTGGATGATACTTTCGGGCATTTTGTGTATGGAATATTTGCCGATCAGAAGATTCAACTGCGTTTTGGTAATACGACATCGAATTTCATTGTTCAGCAAGTGGAAAGCCTGCCGGAGCCGGATATTACGAATTCGATGAAGCTTATGTGCCTGTCGCCTATTACAGTCTCCACCATGCGCCTGAAACCCAATGGCAATGATACTGAGTTACATTTTCTGGATTATCTGAATCCCGGAGAAAAACCGAAATTTTGCGCAAATATTTATCAAAATCTTCTGGAAAAATATGCGATCATTCACCAAAAAACATACCGGGGACCGACAGATTTCGCCTTTGCATTTGATCCGGAGTATCTTATTAAACGCGAGGGTAATATCAGCAAACTGATTCATTTCAAGCAGGGTATAGTGATTAAAGCCTTTGAAGCGCCATTTACAATTACTGCTGATCCGGAACTGATCAAAATTGGCTATCAATGCGGCTTTGGTGAGAAAAACAGCGCAGGCTTCGGATGTGTGGAGGTGGTTTGGTAAATGGTTTATTGGTTGAATGGTTGATTGGTTTATTCGTTTAATGGTTTACTGGGTAAGGATATTGTAAAGAATATTTTTTATAATTAAAAGAGGAGTAAAAGTCATGATGGAACACAAAGATATTCAGAATCCTGAAGATTATGGCGCAAAGCATTATGCAAAATTTCGTTATCTGCTTTTTTCCGATGAAACTCCCCGGAAAAAACTTGAAGAGATCTGCTATCTTTCACCGGAAAATTAACAGGAAGAGCGGGATTTTTGAAAGAGAAGTTGAAATGGTTGGAATTGTTTATTAGTTTACTGGTTGATTTGTTGAATGGTTTAATGGTTTGTTGGGGATGAGATGAGCGAAGAGGCGGTGCGCAATATTGGAGAGTATAAACGTCACTATTCAGGATTATTGACAGTTATAAGTGGCGATTTTCCATGATAATTGCAAGGTATGAGTGGCAATAAGGGGATTTACGAAGAAAAATATGATAATGGAGAAGCATATGCATAGAGAAAATATTTCCTTTCAACCGACCGGTGATCCCTTTGTCGATGCGGGCGGGATGGCAATGGAGTATATTGCCGGTCAGTTCCCTGAGAAAACTTTATTGGGATTGATCGAGTGGGCAGCCCGGGTTTATGTGGAAAGGTGGGGTACGAAGCTGAACTCTGTATTTCATGGTTCACCAATAACTCATCCAACAACAGCGATGAAAGTACGTATTCCTAAAAATATGGAGTTATTTAAAGAAATCCTATCAAACAGAAAAAATCCTGGTTATTGTCGTTATTGTGGCAGGGAAGATTATCTAATTGATGCAGGGCGAGATAAATCCTGTCTTTCCGGATCGGGAACTCTGGTGAACTTTCATCACTCACATGAACCGGGGCTTATGATTTGTCCGCAATGTGCCATAAAATACTTCTTCCTGCCATTTGGAATTTTGCAGATGGGTAACCTAGCTCTATTACAAGCAACAAGCCCACAGGGGAAGCGATACTGGCTAAGCAAAACAGTTATTGAGAATTTGAATAAGATCGGAAATAATACTTCAGAGGGAATTTTAAAATCGGTTTACTCGAATCCCGAAAACGCACTTTTTCGCCTAGCTGCGGATATCATCACAGAAAACCTTACTACTGAGTTAGAAGAGAATCTAACCCTGTATTATTTTACTAATTTTGCAGCCTCGGTTGACTGCGATCTCTATACCATTCCCAGCCCGGTATTTCGGTTTATGCGACTTGCACTTAAAAATTGTCCGCAACAGTGGTATTTATTCGTCAGACGGCACTACCATATTTCGAAATCAACCTGGAATTACAACGAGAATCAATGGGAGAAAAAGGGAGATGTAATTACGGAAGAAGAGTATCTTAATTATAAAAACGATGTTCATCTAAAACTTCTTGCAGGTAAGAGTATTTTATCGGCTTTGCAGCATTTTTATAGAGCCAATTACCTGCATGCGAAACACGAGATGGATTGTAACATGGCAATTTATTATGCACAGGAGGTGTTGAATATGCAAAAAGAGCAAATTGTACTGATTAAGAAGATTGGGTCTAAAATCTTCGAACTGATGGAGAAGGAGCACAATTACAAAAAGTATCTGGTGATGATCGAGGGATCGACCCGGGCATATCAATT
>JAUSPJ010000115.1 GCA_030655795.1 Fidelibacterota bacterium
GTGGTACATCGAAGAGATATGCGCCGTATTTTTCCTTACCGGGATCGTCGTTGGGATCGGAGGAAAATTGTCGGTCAAAGAGTTTACCGACGCATTCGTTGCAGGAGCCAAAGACATGGTTGGAACGGCGCTGATCATCGTTTTAGCCCGCGGTATTCTGATAATTGCCGAAGACGGCCGGATTATCGACACTATGCTGAATGCGCTGGCTGGTTCAATTCAGCATCTGCATCCGATTGTATCGTCACAGGCAATGTTCATGATTCATTCCGTTATCAATTTCTTTGTGCCGTCGGGAAGCGCTAAAGCGGCCCTGACTATGCCGATCATGGTTCCCTTAGCCGATTTAGTCGGAGTAACCCGGCAGACCGCGGTTCTGGCTTTCCAGTTCGGTGACGGTTTCAGCAATATGATAATCCCCACATCGGGAATCACGATGGGCGTCCTGACACTTTCAGGAATTTCCTGGGAAAAATGGGCAAAGTGGCTGCTGCCGCTGGAAATCATTTTTTTAATCGTCGGTTTTATCCTGTTAATCCCGCCGTTTATTATAGGTTGGTAACTTATGAAATACTGCGATCTCAGTTGTGAATATGCCGAATTTCCGGATAAGCTGTCCGACGGTTCCCTCTCCTGCCGAACATTTATCGGACTGTACTGCAAGAAACTCAAGCGGATTGTTCCGAAAAACGGGCGCTGTATAGTGGAAATTGAGAGTAAGACCAAACCTTGCGAAGGTTTTGAACCTTCGTAAGGTTAATCATCAAAATCGAAACACCCGAAATCGTCCTCTTTGAGCATTTCGCTGATTTCGTCGAGGTTGAAGTAATCGGGATCGAATTCTCCTCCTGACCATTCGATGACATCCTCATACTGTTTATGCTGTGGATTATCCAGAATTTCCAGCATATCAGCATAGCCCCAAACGCCGCCGCAATCCTCGGGAGGACAGTTCCTTTTACCCTTAATGCAGACCGGGTGTTTTAAAGGCGTTTCGGGGTGAAGAATTTGTTCAAGACGAATCTCATGTTCCCATCTATCGCCAAAATCGTATTCGTAAATCAGTTTGTCTCCCTCATTCAGGAGCAATTCATTGATTCTTTTACCGGTATAATCAATCGAATCGAATTCAAACCATTCATCGCCGTAAGGTAAAGAATAATAAATTCCGTCTTTGATAAATTGATTCAGATGACCATTTCCCCAACCCATCACTGTCTGGATAATTTTATGCAAATCGGATAAAAGCGTAATTGATGATATTATGACCCGGCGCCAGATTCGTGGTTTGGAATTTTTCAACAATACATGAATCTGATAAACTTTATTGACCATATTCTTACCTCTATTCTTCGATTTCTTTCAAATAAGCACCAATTAAACCCAAAGAACAGGAACGATTGCAATTCCTAAATCGCTAGAATATACAAATTCTGATCGCCGACTTTTTCGATATTGAATTTTCGAAAGCCCAGTTGTTTTACTTCCTGATGCAATTTCCCCACGCGTATGCGGTGCCGGATTGGCGGGCCATGCAGTTTGAACCGAAATGGCCATTCCAAAGCAATTACATTGGATATGGCGACTCTTTGGGCTTCAAGAAGGGCAATACTCAGATCATCGGCTTCGTGCAGGCTATGGGCGTAAAACACCAGGTCAAAGGATTTATCAGTATAGGGCAGGCTCTCCAGATGACCGACTTTAAATTCAGCCTTTGGTACATGCTTTTTTGCAGCGGTAATCATATCAGGATTTAGGTCAATACCTGCAACCGTTAATCCCCGTTTCTGAAATGCCTCAGCAAAAACTCCGCTGCCGGTTCCGCAATCCAATACGGTTTTAAATTTATTCTGATTCAGACAAATATCCACTACGCGATCAACCTGCATCACTTCCAGACGTTCCGCCCGGCGTAATCGATCGACCGATCCATCATAGACTTTCTTAAGCATCTTTGACAATCCTCGCAGCCATATTTTTCCCCAGTTGGCGACACTGGTCCAGGATATCCTTTGACGGTCTGCGTTCGGCTTCAACGACCGGTTCGACCAAATCCCATTTCGTCCGTTCAGCAAAGCCCCGCAGGTATTTTTCCGCTCCCCCGCTCCAGCCATAGGAACCGAAAATTCCGAGAGTCCGGTTTTTCAATTGTTTGGCCTCGAGCAAATCAGTCAGGTGTTTCATGGTAATCAACGGATTGACATCATAGGTCACACTGCCCAGGATAATTCCTTTATAACGCCAGCAGTCTTTCAGCATATAGGACACATGCGTCCGGGAAACATCGTGCATGCGGATTTCTTTGACGCCACCTACAACCAGCCCCCGTGAAACCGCTTCGGCCATTTTTTTTGTATTCCCATACATGGAAGCGTAAGCCAACACGACTCCGTCCTCCGCCTCATAACGGCTCCAGCGATCATAATGATCGATGATCAGTCCGGGATTTGTCCGCCAGACCGGGCCATGGGTGGACGCGATAATTTTTATATCCAACCCTTTTAACTTTGTAAAAGCCTTTTGTACCATGGGACTGAATTTTCCGACGATATTGGAATAATAGCGCAAGGTTTCGTCTTCATAATACTCAACATTGACCTCATCATCAAACAGTCCACCCGATAACGCGCCGAAACCGCCAAACGCGTCCCCGGTAAATAATAATTTATCCTGAATATCATAGCTCATCATCGTTTCCGGCCAGTGCACCATAGGGGTCAGGTGAAAGGATAACTGATGCTCACCCAGATCAAGTACATCGCCATCATTGATTACCATGACATTTTGGTTGATTCCGTAATACCCTTCGAGGTACTCGATGGTTTTAGAATTGCCAACAATGGTAATATCCGGATACATCTGGGCGATGATGTCGATCGCACCGGAATGATCGGGTTCCATGTGGTTTATTATCAGATAATCGACCTGCTTTTCGGTACCGATCAGGGATTGAATTTTATCCAGCAGATGCGTGACATAGGAATTCTTCACTGTGTCAATCAACGCCACCTTTTCGTCAATCATCAGATAGGCGTTATAGGAAACGCCTTTCGGAATCGGCCAGAGAGCTTCGAAAATATCGGTTTCCCGGTCGTTGACTCCAACCCAGTAAGTTATATCGGTAATTTGAATTGGTTTGTTCATCGAACACGTTCCTTTCTGCTGATGATCAATTCATTGATATATTTACTTTCAATTTATCACTATGGCATATAAATTGGTGCACCCGGACCAATCGGTAAACCAATCAGCATCCAGACAATCAACAGGATTATCCATGCTATTGTCAGAAATACGGTATAGGGCAACATAGTTGCAATAATGGTTCCCAGCCCGGCTTTTTCATCGTATTTCTGAGCAAAGGCCACAATCAGGGCAAAATAACTCATCATCGGTGTAATGACATTGGTTACCGAATCACCAATCCGAAAAGCCGCCTGAGTGATCGCCGGATAGTACCCCAGCAGCATAAACATGGGGACAAAAATCGGCGCCATTATCGCCCATTTGGCTGAGGCGCTGCCCATGAACAAATTGATAAAGGCTGAAACAAACACAAATGCAATCACCAGTCCGATGCCGGTAAATCCGATCGATTCCAACAATTCAGCGCCCTTAATCGCAATCATCACGCCGATATTGCTCTTTTTAAAATAGAAGACAAATTGAGCGGCAAAGAAAACCAGTACAATGTAACTGCTCAAACCTTTCATTGAATTTGTCATATGTTTTATAGCATCTTTATCATTTTTTATAGTTCCTGCGACAACACCATACACAACTCCGGGTATAAAAAAGAAAACCAGTATCGCGGTAATCAATCCGGTCATAAACGGAGATTTTAATATTGAATGTGTAACGGGATCCCGAAGCAGTGCGTTATGCGGCACAGTCAGGATTAAAAACAGACCGATTGTAAGCAGAACAGAGACACCCGCCCAGCGTAAACCTTTCCGCTCTTTCGAATCGATTGTATCAAAGGATTCCAGCTCACCTTTATACTCGCCAAGCCGGGGCTCAACGAATTTTTCAGTTACCCAGGTCCCGACGATAGTGACCATAAATGCCGACGCCATCATAAAATAGACATTGATCGCCGCACTCAGTTTCATGCCGGGATCAATAATATTTGCAGCAGATTCCGTCAAGCCGGATAAAATCGGATCGATCGTACCAATCAGAAAATTCGCTCCGAAGCCGGCTGATACGCCACAAAAAGCCGCGGCCAGACCCGCCAACGGATGCCGTTTTACTGCCGCAAATACCATTGCGCCTAAGGGAATCAATATCACATAACCGGCGCTGGATGCCAGGTGCGATAATACACCCGCTGCAACAACCGCCATAGTAATCAGACGCTTTGGCGCTGATGTTACCAGATGCCGTAATGCCGCTGTCAGCAACCCGGAACCTTCCGCTACGCCGACGCCAATCATGGCAACCAGAACAATCCCCAGGGGCGGAAAATTCACAAAATTATCAGTCGCAGTTGACCAGACAAAGCGGAAGCCGTCTCCACTTAGGAGGTTTATTACGCGGATTGTTTCACCGGTTCCCGGATGGACTGCCGTCGCACCCATCCGTTCAATGATATATGAAAATATCAGGGTCAATAGTGCAAAGATGGCAAACAGGGTTGCCGGATGAGGTAACTTATTTCCAATTTTCTCGATTACATCCAACGCTCTGAGACTGAACGAACGCTTGTTAGGATTATGTTTACACTTTAATAACCGGTTCAAAAATCCGTTTCGGACCAGTTCATTCTTCGTCTGTTCTTTTTTCGTCATTCAATTCTCCTCAATCACTCGCGACCAAAAACGCTTAAATTATTTAAGTAAAAGTACTGTGTATGATACAAAACATCTTGCAAAAATAAAAATGTTTTAGGCTCCTTTTAAACAGCTACAAGTAGTTGGCTATCTCCGAATTCCAACTAAATTATAAGCATGAAAAAGCACCAATTCAGAGCCATCCTGTTTGACCTCGACGGAACTCTGATTAATTCCAGCCGGGATATCGTGACGTCTGTTAATCTTACGCTTAATCATTTTGGATTCAATCCAATCGATCATCATAAATGTGTCGGGTTTATTGGCGATGGAATCCGCATGCTGGTCAAGCGGGCTTTCGCTCAGGTTTTATTCAACGATCCGGAGTCCGATCTCGATGCAGAGCTGCTAAATAAAGCCGATATTGAATATCGGAAAATTTATTCAGAACATTTGCTGGATACATCTCTTCCATATCCGGATGTAAATAATACATTAATCCAGTTGACAGATTTGCCGATGGCAGTGATTTCAAACAAAGCCTTTATATACACAAAACAAATCCTCGAACATTTTGATCTCGTCCGGTTTTTCGATCCGATTCTTGGCGGTGACTCACTTTATCAGAAAAAGCCTGATCAGGCCCCTTTGCTTCATGTTGCGAATCAATATCATATCTCCCCTTACAATTGCCTGATGGTCGGTGACAGTGAAAAGGATATTGCTGCAGCGCAAGCCGCCGGCATGCCGGTCTGTGCTGTTACTTATGGGATGCGACCTAAAGTGATACTTGAAGATATGAATCCCGATTTTCTCGTCGATTCATTCCCGGATTTATTAAAGATAATTGGTCTATAGATAGAGAGTTTCTAAGACAGTTCAGATTATAGTTTCATCGAAATGAATTGTCAGAACGTGTCGCGGTGTCTGAATTTTTCGCAGCGATACACCAGCCTGATCAAACATGATTTTTGAGGCTTTCACTGCGTCGGAATCCCTGTACTTATCCGAAAGATAAACAAGCTCCTTTATCCCGGATTGAATAATCGCTTTAGCGCATTCGTTACAGGGAAAGAGAGCGACATAAATTGTTGAACCTTTTAGATCTCGCGAAATGCTATTCAATATAGCATTCAGTTCGGCATGGCAGATATAGGGATATTTGGTATCCAGAAAATCACCTTCCCTGCTCCAGGGGAGTTTTTCATCAGAGCAACCGGTCGGAAAACCATTATAACCAACCCCGACAATTTTTTTGTCCTGATTGACAATACAGGCTCCGACCTGAGTGTTCGGGTCTTTACTGCGTTGCGCAGACAACAGGGCTATCCCCATGAAATATTCATCCCAACTGAGATAATCCAGTCGTTTAGATACTTTATCCACACTGTTCTCCATTTTTAAATCACAGGAAATATAAACAGAATACCCGCTAAATTCCACAGCTCTATTTTATTATATTCCAATGGATTGAAACAAGGCAACTGTCTTAAATAATTTAAGTATCTCATGGTTTATTTTGTTGCACATATTAAATTATTTATGTTATATTAGTCTTTGAATGAACATAAATAAAGTTTCAAGAGGTTATCATGTTTGCTTCAACAGAAGAAGTGTCGCCCTTTGTTCGTCAAAATGAAATCCGCTTTATCGATCTGAAATTCATCAACCTGATCGGTGGGCTGCACCATATCACAATTCCGGTTCAGCAGTTCAACCAGCAACTAATCGAAAGCGGCGTTGGATTTGACGCATCATCGACGCCTGGTTTTAAATCGGTGGAATCCGGTGATATGGTGCTGATTCCCGAGCTGAGTACCGGATTTGTCGATCCATTCTTTGAACACTTTACACTCAGTTTTTTATGTAATATCGCTGAGGCCGATACGAAAAAACCGTTTCACAGAGATCCACGATATATCGCTACTCTTGCCGAAGAATACCTTTTATCAACGGGGATTGCAACGGAAAGCAAATGGGGACCGGAGTTTGAATATTATATTTTTGACGCTGTGGATTATCGGAACGATCCCTTCTATTCTTATTTTAAAATCAATTCCGATGAAGCCCAATGGAGCAACTACCTGGATGAAGGCAAACAGGACGGCTATCAGATGTTTAATCACCGTGGATATCACGCAACCCCTCCCTTTGACGAACTCCACGATATTCGATCGGAAACTGTTAAAGTATTGGAAGACTGCGGAATCCCGGTCAAATATCATCACCATGAGGTTGGAAGTTCCGGTCAGGTAGAAATCGAAGTTGTTATGGGTAAACTGCCGCGCATGGCCGACACAGTCATCCTGGGTAAATACATCATTAAAATGGTAGCGAAAAAATACGGAAAAACAGCGACGTTCATGCCGAAACCGTTATATGATGAACCCGGAACCGGCATGCATTTCCATCAGCATCTTTTTAAAGGCAATAAACCACTCTTCTTTGACAAAACAGGCTATGGCGGATTGAGTCAACTTGCCCAGTCTTACGTAGCTGGGATTTTAAAACATGCGCCGGCTTTGACCGGTTTGACCAATCCCTCGACCAATTCCTATAAACGACTGATTCCCGGATTCGAGGCGCCGGTCGCTCTGTTTTTCAGTCTCGGCAACCGCAGTTCAGCCATCCGGATTCCGAAGTATGCCACGGAACCGGATATGAAACGCATTGAATACCGCCCACCCGATGCAAGCTGTAATCCCCATCTGGCAATGTCGGCGATGCTCTTAGCCGGCATCGATGGAATTCAGCAAAATCTCGATCTGAGCAAAGAGGGTTTTGGGCCTTTTGACATGAACCTCTTTGACCCTGAAAATGCCAATATTCTCAAATCTATAAAATCCATCCCCTCATCCTTAGATTCAGCGCTGGATCACCTGAACACAGATAATGATTTTCTTAAAGCCGGCAATGTATTTACAAATGATTTAATTGATGCCTGGACCGACTATAAATATAAGAACGACTTTATTCAGAACCGCAACCGGCCAACACCTTATGAGTATTTGCTTTACTACGGCGTTTGATATTAAATTCCGGCAATGGTCAGGATTTTCGGAATTACGACTCTTTATATCAGAGATACAATGAATTATTTATTAATAAAAAGAGGTTTCAATGAAAAAATTAACAGGTGTGCTTATGGTATTGCTTACACTTAGTTTTTTCAGCAATCAGGTGCTGTCCCAAACCCGTGATCGTGCGGAAATAGCCGATCGGTATAAATGGGATTTAAGCGACCTGTATGCGTCTGAAGAAGCGTATCAGAAAGCTAAAGAAGAAACGGTAAAAAAATTCGACGGTGTCCTTGAGTTTAAAGGAAAACTGACAAAATCCCCGGCCCTGTTATTGGAAGGATTAGACTATCATTACGGCATTTACAAAGAGATGATGCGGCTATCTTCCTATGCCAGTAAGAAATCGGATTTGGATACGAGAGATTCCAAATATCTGGCTATGAAACAGGAAATCGGGCAGCTATTTACCCAATACAGTTCGAAATCCTCGTTTATCGATCCGGAAATCCTGACCATGGATAAAAAGAAAATGGATAAGTTTCTCGCAAAGGAACCGAAGCTGGACGTCTACAAGTTTTATCTTTATGATCTCCTTCGGAGTAAAGAGCATCTGCTGTCCGAAAAAGAAGAAAAAATCGTTGCCGAAGCGGGACTGATTTCCGGTTCAG
>JAUSPJ010000127.1 GCA_030655795.1 Fidelibacterota bacterium
ATTTGGATTCTCCTGTGCAATTGTAATCGCATCCATCGGCGAATAACATATCCGTACATCAATCCCGTGTCCCTTCTCTTTCTGCAAAGAGCTGCGGCTTCCCGGAACACGAATCATATCGCCGAAACTGGCAATGATAACATTTTCGGTATGTGCCAATGCAATCACTTTATCGATATACCCAAAATCGGTCACACAAACCGGGCAACCCGGGCCGCTGATTAATTGAATATTCTCCGGTAATAGTTTTTGAATGCCGTACTTAAAAATCGTGATCGTATGACCACCGCAGACTTCCATGAGTTTTATCGGTTTTCCGGAAAACTCGTGATGAATTTCCGTAACAATTGATTTGACTAAATCCGGATTTCGAAATTCGTCAATATATTTAAGCATTATAGATTACTTTTCCGTTTTTGTTTATCCTGATCGAATTCAGCGATATCCTGCCATATTTGCAGCGTTTCCAGGGCAGCTTCCTCGTCGAGTTTTTCGATGGCAAATCCGGCGTGCACAATGATATAATCGCCAATTTTTATATCAGGGAGTATCGTCAAATTTGCCCGGTATTCCGCACCGCCGACTTCGGCGATCGCTTCATTACCATCGACTTTGATTACTTTCATTGGAATCGCTAAACACATATAATTCTATCCCGCTAAATCCGTATTTTTCATCTGCGCGTCGGCTATCACAAGCTGACCGAGTGATATTCCGCCATCATTACAAGGAACAACGCTGTGAGTATAAACATTAAATCCGTTTTTCTCAAGGGACTTTTTTAATCGGATTAACAGGTAAATATTCATAAAAACACCGCCGCTTAGTACTATATCTGTCAGCCCGGTGTTTTTTCGGGCAATCTCCGCCCATAAAGTCAATCCCCGGGAAAGCCCGTCGTGAAATTTCTGAGATATGCGACTTATCGAGGTTTTCTCATTAATGTCATTGACGAGTTGCCGGATCATAGGTTTCCAATCCAGGATTAAAGCATCGTGATTATCAATAACTCTGAATTCATAAGCGGAATCATCCTGATCCAGAATCCGTTGTTCAAATTCCACCGCTGCCTGGCCTTCATAGTTGACGACATTCCGTAAGCCGGCAATAGCCGCCACACCGTCAAACAATCTGCCGCAACTGCTTGTTATCGGAGAATTAAACCTGTTTTCCAGCATTTTTAATATCATTGAGATTTTATTTTTATCAAGATTATTTAAAAATGGAATATCAACCAATTTGTTTCCAAATACTTCGACCAAATAGCTGATTCCCATCTGCCACGGGTTTTTTATCGCCGCCGAACCACCGGGCAATCGAGTGTTGCGAAAATGCCCCAATCGCTTAAATTGATGATATTCCGCCAATAAAAGTTCGCCGCCCCAAACCGTGCCATCAGTTCCGTATCCGGTTCCGTCCAGTACGATCGACAACACTGGCTTGGTAATCTTATTGTCAACCATACAAGATACGGCGTGGGCATGGTGGTGCTGAATACCGATTTCTTTGAGTTCATTTTCCTTTGCGTAATGATGAGCATATTTTGTACTGAGATAATCAGGATGCAGATCGTAGGCCACTATCTCGGGTTGAATGTCAAAAATATAACGAAAGTGTTTGATCCCCTCTTCGAAGGATTTCAGCACTTCAAGGTTTTCCATATCACCAATATGTTGACTCAGGTAAACGGAATTATTCTTCGCCAGCGCGAATGTGTTTTTCTGTTCCGGTCCGCAGGCCAGAACATGCCGGTCAAATTTCCAGTCAAGGATCAATTTTTCCGGAGCATATCCACGTGACCTGCGAATGGGATAGGCATTTCCTTCAAAATTCCGAATGACAGAATCATCACAGCGAATGTGAATTTCACGATTATGCACCAGGAAATAATCGGCAATCGATTTCAGCCGCTCCGCCGCCTCATCATCTTTATATGCTATCGGCTCATCACTAATGTTGCCACTGGTCATGACCAACGGTCCTTTGAAAAAATGGAAGATTAGATGGTGTAATGGTGTATATGGCAGCATGGCACCCAGATAATGATTATTTGGTGCGACACTATTCGCAAGATAATAGCCGGCGTTTTTCTTCAGTAAGACTATTGGATGCGCAACCGACTCCAGCAAATCTCTTTCTGGTTGATTTAGACTGCATATTCCTTTGATGGATTTTAAATCCGGGAACATGACAGCGAAAGGTTTATCTTCACGGTATTTCCGGGTCCGCAGTGTCGAAACCGCTGTTTCACTGGCTGCGTCACATGCTAAATGATACCCGCCGATCCCCTTTATCGCAATGATCCTGCCATCAGATAGTAGTTGGCTAATATACTTGAAAAGATTCTCGTATTCCTCTGACTTATAAGCACTTATAAGCACTTCAGAGAACTTATTTCTTACTTCAACATCAGGCCCGCAAACCGGACAGGCATTGGGTTGAGCGTGAAAACGGCGGTTCCCCGGATTATCATATTCCGCCTGACAATCCGGACACATGGTAAAATCTACCATTGTTGTCTTTGGGCGGTCATAGGGTACATCCCGGATGATCGTGTAGCGTGGCCCGCAATTAGTACAGTTGATGAAGGGATACAAATAGCGCCGGTTTTCAGGATCAAACATCTCACGTCGGCAATCATCGCAGACATCCAGATCCGGCGATACAGCCGCGGTTTTAGCGCCTTCGGATGGGCTTGATTGAATCTGAAAGTCAGTGTAATTTGCATCTGAAGAAATGTCTGCCGATCTATAATCAAGGATTTTACTTCTCGGGGGAGGATTTTGGCGTAATTCTGTTTCGAATAACTCAATTTCAGAACTGCCTCCCTGCACCACAATCGTCACTCCAGCGGAATCATTATACACATAACCATTTAATTGAAATTTTTGGGCAAGATTATAGACAAATGGTCTAAATCCGACCCCCTGAACAGTTCCGTTGACAATAATTATCCTGGTTTTTGTTATCATAATTTTTTAAAACCTTCTAAAGTATAAGAAATCTTAGGCAATTGAACAACGAATCACAGAACTATTGCAGGCTACGGAGTACCTGCCCGACTCCGTCATTCAGGCGGGCAACCCCGTAGCCAGGTTAGTTCTCGAATATCGTTCCGGGGCTGTGCTCCGGCACGGAATCAGCATTCTAGGTTGAGAGGATGAGCTACAGAGCAGAGCCCTGTAGCCAGGGTGGTTCGCATCTCTGTTCTCGCCAATCATCTCGTTCCGGGGCTGCCAGCCCGGCCGCTGCCGGGTGCTGCGAAACGGAACAAACAAGAATTTCTCCTACAGTGATTTAGTTCTATAGATATCTTTCCTGCTTCCAACACGTAATATCAATATCAGCAAATGATGTTTCTTAATTGAATAAATAACTCGATAATTTCCTGACCTGAGGCGAAAATAACCTTTAAAGCCGCCTTTTAATGCTGTCCCTGAATAAGGCGATTTTGATAATTCACTGACTTTTTGAAGAATTATTTTAGCGTCATCATCAGGAATTTTTTGCAGTTCTTTTAACGCTCTGCTATCCCATTCGATTTTATAACAATCCATATTCTTTTAAAATATCTTCATGTGGAATTAATTTTTGGTTAGGGTCTTCATCTCTTGATTTCGCGATGATGCCATCAAAATTATCAATGTAAAATGATAGCGCCTTTTTGATCATGGAACTTTTTGTCTCATGAATTTCCGACGCCAATGTTTCTATCTCTTCTAAGAATGGCTCGTCAATTTTAAAGCTTATGGTTTTCATAATTACTTTCTCCATATTTCAGGATGGTAATATACGGTAATACCGGTAATATGTAAATAACTTTTTTATTCTCGTTCCGGGGCTCCTGCTCCGAAACGGAATTAAATGATTCAGGGCTGTCATTCTGAATGATCCCGATGAAATCGGGAAAGTGAAGAATCTTCCATATTTTTCAATCTGTAGAGGAAAATCGCCCTGGTCAAAAGGGATTCTTCGGTCGCATACTCCCTCAGAATGACTTGATAGAAAAGTGTCATCCAAATGAGACCCGATAAAAGTAGAAAGAAAAAAGTTTAAAGTATATCCGGCATCCAGTATCAAATTTCAAATATCTCCCTCGCCGCTACGCTCAGCGTTGTGACGTCAGAATGAGTGTTTTTTTTATATGTGTCAAATTCTTCCTAATATCATATCAATCACCCAGTTGGTATGCGCTGCGGATTTTCCTGTACTTGGGCATTCCCCTTTTCCGGTCAATTCATCAACAATTGTCTGGATCAACGGCTGTTGAATATGATCAGGATGGTGAATTTTATATTCCTTGCGTCGGTGCTTTGTATGAACAATGAACGATAAATCCCCGAAAGTTGCATAACTGATTTTACCTTTTGATCCGACAATCTCAGTCTGATCAAGGTTTTCATTTGCTGTAAAACACCACGTCCCGGATCCTAAAATACCATTTTCAAATTTAAAATTTGTGCTTATGACATCTTCAACATCATACAAACCGGCCTGATTTCCTGCAAATCCGTTCGCTTCAGTAATTGGTCCCAGGAAGAACTGAATCAGATCGATCATGTGGGAACCCAGATCGCAGAAATACCCGCAGCCGGCAATTTCCGGATCGATCCGCCAGTGGTATTCGCCGGATTGGTCGGCTTTGGACGGTTTCTGATAAAACCTGACATTAACCGCCCGAATATCACCAATATCGCCTCTTTCAATGATCGCTTTCAATTTCAGAAATCGCGGCAGAGCCCGCCGGTAATATGCCACAAACAACGGAACGGCGGCTTTCTCACAAGCATCGATCATTTGCTGACATTCGATAAAACTGCGAGCCATCGGTTTTTCGACATATACCGGTTTACCGGCTTGAGCAACCTTAATTGTGTATTCCATGTGTGATGAGGGTGGCGTTGCGATATATACCGCATTAACATCAGGGTCATTAATCAGCTGATCGGCATTATCGTACCACTTTGGGACATTGTGGCGACGGGCATAATCCCTGGCTAATTTCCCGTTGCGCCGCATTACCGCCACCAGTTCAGAATTTTCCGCTTTCTGTAAACCAGGTCCGCTTTTCCGTTCGGTCACGTCACCGCAACCAATCATTCCCCAGCGAATTATTTTAATGTTGATGGATGATTTCATTTAAATCAAATGTTTCCCTTTCGGACATCCTCTTTAATTCTCTGAATATGCCCTCGTCCCAATCCCTTGACCTCACAGCCGAGTTTAAAGTATTCACGAATCTTGTCGTCGTCCAGAATCCCAAAACAATCGATAATAGCGGCCGGGTGACCAATCTGTCCAAGCAGTTCTTTGGGATCAAGATTCAGGTAAGCTTCGTGCCTAACCGCCAGGATAACGGCTTTTACATCTTTTAACGCTTTTGGTAAATTCTGCTCAATGCGCAGTTCTTTCAATTTCTCCTGATTTCGGAAAAAGCGGGCTTTACTGTGACCGGGACTGGGATAACTGTCCTGAAGTTCGAATTCCCACCAATGTTGGACATACGGATCATGCACCCGAATCTCAGCCCCCATCTCAGCCAGTTTTCGAACAATGATTTCGGAACCGCTGTAACGGGTATCGCCGACATCTTCACGATAGGCGGCGCCCAGCACCAGAACTTCCGCAGCCGCAATGGCTTCGCCCATGTTTCGTAAAGCATCCCGCGTCAGTTCGGCGACATGCAAACCACGTGTATCGTTGATATCGATTGCTAAGGGTGTGATTTTAAAAATATCGTCATTCCAGCCGAGAATATGTTTATAGGCCCAGACGCCCAAACCGCCATCTTTCGGCAAACAATAGCCGCCAATTCCCGGTCCGGGAAATATCATATTGCTGTGGGTCGGACGAACTTTTATGGCGTTAATGACCTTAATCAGATCGACGCCGTTTCGTTCAGCATAGAGACTCCATTCATCCAGAAATGCCAGGATTGTTGCCCGGTAACTGTTTTCAACAATTTTCGCCGTCTCCGATTCAATGGGGCGATCCATGACCGTTAACGGGTATTCATCGGTGTTCAGGACCTCATTAAGAAACTTTACCACCTTCTCGCGGGCCTTATCATTAATTCCACTGCAAACCCGCCAGAAATCCCTGATACTGGCAACATAATTCCGCCCCGGCATTACCCGTTCATAACTATGGGCCAACAATGGATCGGATTTGATTCCTCTTTTACTGAAAATATCTTTCATAATGGGAAATGCGACCTGTTCGGTAGTACCCGGAGCAACTGTGGTTTCAATCAACACCAGTGTTTCCGCGGGAATGTGTTCGGCAATGATACCAATCGATTGTTCCAGCGCCGCCATATCGGTCTGACCGGTGCGGACATCTCCCAGAGCTTCCTTGAGATAATCACATTGAACATCGACAACGACGACATCGGCAAGTTTTAGGACATCATAAGTGTATGTTGCCATCAACGTTTTTTTATCTTTAACACAGCGCTCAATCATGGGATCAACTTCCGGGTCTTCGGCTTTTACCGGTGATACACCTTTGTTGAGCAATGGTATTTTCCAATAGCTCCGGATACTGGGGCGCTGCATCCCGATTACAAATTTAGACGGTTTTCCGTTTTCATCAACGGTATCTGCGACGATTGCAGCCATGACGGCGCCAACAAAACCAACTCCCATCACCACAACAATTTCACGTCCTTTTTCCCGTTCGGACTGAACGCGTTTCTTCAGCATTTCAAATTCTGATTGGTACTCTTCCTGACCGGGAATCCGAAATTTCTCGCCACTCGGACTGATTGAAAACACTTCCGGCATAATTGCTCCTTCCTGATAAGAAATTACAACTGTGGTCTTATTTTAAAACCAGCATATAATTCATAAAAATTGTGCATGTCGAATTTTTCCTGACTCAAGTATAATAAAACTTTTGCAAAAGGTCAGCATTTTTAAACAGAACGCTTTTGTGAAAAAGATTTTACTAAGAACTCTGCCTATTTCCTTTTATCCTTCGCTTTTGTAATCAAAAGACCGCCACCCTTCTTTCGTCCTTTAAAAGTCGCCAGCACCTTCTCAGCATCTACAAACGGCATTG
>JAUSPJ010000133.1 GCA_030655795.1 Fidelibacterota bacterium
GATGGTCTAAATATTTTTTTGATATTCAAGAGATTAACCCCCCTCTGTACTATTTATTTGGGATATTCTGCCTGATTCCCCAGATAATCCTGAATAATGAGTTCATTAAAAACTAGCTGCCCCTGAACTCCCGGCGGAATCATAAGAGTCCCTGAATAATTCCCGCCGGAACTCAGACTCAGCATTCCTGAAAAGCTTTGATTTCCACCGCTGATTCCCAGGTTAAATTTTCCATTACGGGCCAGGCCAACGCCATCATCCCGGGCAGCCACTTTAATCTGGATCAGTTCGCCGCCTTTCACTTGTTGGGGAACTGTGGTTGCGCTCAGGATTTTTGGTTTTTCCGTATCGCGGAAGATTTCAATCTCAATTACAGCCTGATTCCCGGCCAGATCTTCAGCAACCAGTTCCAGGTAATTATCACCTTCTGTTAAAGCGAAACTGTTTGTAAATCGGAGTTCGCTTACCGGTATTTTTGCTTTGTTAATGATAATGCTGCATTCCTCGTTTAGGGTCCCGGTAATTTCGTATGTTGCATCTTTGGTAAATGAAGGAATATCCTCTATCTCAACTTCCGGTTCTTTCTGATCGAGTGTCAGGCTCACTGTCAGGGATTGTGTATTGCCTTTGGGTGATTTTGCGTCAATAGCTACTGAGTTAATACCATCTTTTAAATAAACGATATGATTGAACTGATAATCAACGAGGTCCACTAATTGACCGTTAATGCTGATCTGGCACCCCGGTTTTGTTGATCCGGTCAACGCATATTCGCTCATATTTGTAACAACTGTGCTTTTACTATTAAGATTTATCAAATTATCATCGGCATTAAAATAGATAATTCGCTCGGTTTTTGAAACATTGCCGGCTTTATCAATGGCCTGAATGAGAATTGTATTCTTTCCGGGAGCCAGTTTATACTGATGACTGAATTTCCCGCTTTTATCAATTGTTGCCGAGTCGCTGTTTATTAACAGATCAGCGTCCGCTTCTGCGTCACCGGAAATCGTTATTACCGGCTGATAAACGCTCTCCTCATTACCTGGTTTATTGACCAGCAGAAACGGCGGCGTTATATCTTTGTCGATATAAAACTCAACAGCGCTGGAGAATGTGCCGGTAAAGTCTTCTTTGTCGATAGACGCCACTCTGATATAAAACACACCAGTAGTGTTTGAATTCCATTTAAAACCTGCTTTTCCGGAAATATTCTGGTCAATGATCCGGTCTGAAAATGAACGGACCGGCGCAATTTGCAGATAATATCCCTTCGCCGCAGTTATCCGTTCCCATTGAATAGACACCGTGCCGGTATAAAATTTTTCTTTTGGCCCGGGTGAGAGAATTTTCGGCGGATCCAGCAATTTACGGGCTTCTTTCGGCTTCTCGCCGGGGGCGATCGATGTTCCTTCGTTTTTCCCAATCGTAACTGCTGCGCCGGCGGCCTTAACGTCGATTTCGCCGTCATAATTAGCAAACTTGGTCACGTTGTTTTCATCCCGGGATGCCCGGAAACTGCGTGAGCGAATCTCCGTTTCCACACCAGGAACCGAAACATTAACCTGATTTTTATTACCCTGTGAAGATAAATAG
This sequence comes from Fidelibacterota bacterium, assembly GCA_030655795.1. Taxonomy (GTDB): domain Bacteria; phylum Fidelibacterota; class UBA2242; order UBA2242; family UBA2242; genus B118-G9. The sequence goes on from JAUSPJ010000133.1 coordinate 1,597, forward strand.
GCCATAATATCGCCCTGTAATACGACAACACTCGATGTGTTTGTATTTTTGATCAGGTCCTGTTTCATGGCTTCGATAACGGCCAGAGAGTTTTCGTTTATATTTAACTTGCTGCCATCGACAAATGCTATTTCCCCCGATGCACTGCTCAAGGTCCGGATATGCTCCTTTTCAATGAGTTCCTGGTTCTTGTTGGAATCATACCAGATTGTCTGATCTTTTTTGCGGGACTGTACTTTGCCTTTTTTTTCCGACAGAATCGCAGAAATAGATTTTACCCGTTTTGTTTGGGTCTGCTGAATGGCATTGTTGGCAGATGAAACCGCATCGCTAGCTCGTTTGAATGCTAAATCCAGCTGACCTTTTTTCTTTAATTCGACCGATTCTTTCTGGGCGCTGATAGCCGCTTCAACCAGCTCTTTTGCCAGGATTCCGGCCCCTTCATTGTTCGCCTGGGTAATTGCCTGCTGGGCATCATCCAGCTGCATTGTGATTTTTTTATACAGACCGACCGGGATTTTCAGAGTAGCCCCGACATTGACTTCACCGGCAGACTGATAACCATTATAAAATAGAATAACTTCCCAGTCGTTGGGCTCACCAAAATATTTAATAGCCAGAGAACGTAAGGTTTCATCACCTTTTAATGTGACCGTGACATCATCATCCGCTGCAATCGCAGAATATTGAAAGATACAAAATAACAAAATAACAAATATAAAAAGTCTTTTAGTCATTGAAATATTCCCGGCAGATACCTGGATATTTTAACCAGGCGTTGAAATGGATTTCCCTGAAAAGTGATTTTCTTATGCTCATAAAGGATTCTAACCCGGCTTTTCCATCGTAATTTATAACATTGTTTTAAATATTACGTATAAATTTCTAACTGTCAAGCACTTTTGTGTTTTGTATGGCTAATTGAAATATTAAAGCTGATGAAATCGTCCCAAAGGGATCCGGCAGCTGCCGGATAAAAAGTATCAAAACTGTCATTCCCTCATAGAGGTCTCTTGAGATGAACAAAGTAAGAGTCCCGACTCGTTGTATTGGAGTCAGCTTAAGCAATCTCAGTATTAACCCCGGCAGGGGTTTTCTATTTGTAGCTAGTCCAACAACCTCGACAATCCCAAACCCCGATAGGGGTTCGCTATTTGTTTCCTAATCGAAAACATACCTTATATCATATTCAATCCCGAATTTTTCTAAAAATTCCAAATACTCTTCTTTGAACGTCTTTTTACGATGATGCTCTTCCTGATTTTTAATATATTTCACAACCTCATCAATTTGGGAATGGGAATAGGAAAACGCCCCGTAACCTTCCTGCCAGGCGAAGTTCCCAATAAGCATCCGTTTCTTTTTGATAAATTTAGATGAATTCTGTTTTATATCTCTAACCAGATCAGAAATAGCCTGGTCTGGATTTAATCCAATAAAAATATGGATATGATCCGGCATATTATTGATGACAATCAATTTGTGT
>JAUSPJ010000058.1 GCA_030655795.1 Fidelibacterota bacterium
ATCGAACATCGCCGAGGCATCGGAACCAGTATATCGCTTTCTGTCAGTTACAAAAAAACCATGGAACTTACGGTAGGCACAACGCAGTTTTATTCGCCGGTCTACGATACCAGAATTTATCTGTATGAACCGGGGATTCCGCTGCGTTTTAATATGGTTTCACTGTACGGTACCGGTTCTCGCTACTTTATTGTTATTCAGAATCGGTTTCGAAATGAGCTGACAACGGCATTGTCATTAAAAACCCAGGCCCGGCGCCTGATTACGGAATCAGTGTTCACTAAAACTTTTCTGGTGGAATTCCAGATGGTGGTTGATTTATGAAACGGTAGTTCGTAATTTCCCCCCGATTGTGATGAAGAAAAAATTTGTAATACTATTTATAATGTTATCAGGAATACTTGCCGGTTCGGTATCGGAAAAACTTGTTATCAGTTATCCGGTACCCAAGAACATGGATCATTCAATTAGAATTGTGACTGTTGAGAAAACCCGGTACCTGTCGGCTCAGGACTTTGCGGATGCTTTCGGGGTCAGAACATATTACCGCAAAGAGAGCGGCAAAATAGTCCTGTTCTTTGAAAAAAACAAAATCAAATTAACAGCCAATAATTCGTTTCTAATGTTTGATGCCCAGGTGTTTCAAATGCCCGGCCCGGCCGTGCTAATCGATGAACAGATTTTTGTACCGGTCGTTTCGTTTTTGACACTGGTCAAGCAAAATACGTTCCCAGGGTTGCAGTACACAATATCCCAGACCACTGATACAGTGTATGTCAATGAAAACCGAATTGCCCATCTCAGCCGGCCAAAGACGCCGGGCGGTACAGTAGCAGGTGTCTCCAATCTGACAAGTATTCGTTTTGATGAAAAAGCCAATGGGGTTGCGGTTCGGATAAAAGCCCCGGGTACCTTTTCGGATTCCGATTTTTCAACATTTTTTAAAGGAGAAGAGTGGTTCTATCTGACCATTTACGGAGCCAGTTGCGATTCTGCCACGCTGTCTTCAATTTATCCCACCAATTCATTCCGGAAGGTCGTCGCGATTCCGACCGGTTCCTCGGTTCAGATAGGGTTTCAGCTAAACCGGCAATTTAAATCCGCCGACGTTCATTTTGATTTACGTAACAAAGATATACTGCTCTCCCTGTTTCTGCCGTTGAACCGTGATATCAAGCGCAAGATCGAAGAGGCCAAAACCGCCTGGATTATTGACACAATTGTCCTTGATCCGGGGCATGGCGGCAAAGATCCGGGAACTGTAGGGCGCTGGGGATACATGCACGAAAAAGATATTGTGCTGGATATAGCCCTGCGGGTAGGCAGGCTTATGGAAAAAAACAGGAATATAAAAGTTGTTTATACTCGCAAAACCGATGAGTTTATCCCCCTCTGGAAGCGGGCCGAAATTGCCAATAAATCTAACGGAAAGTTATTTGTCAGCCTGCATGTGAACGCAACGGAAAAAATTTCAAACGCAGAAGGTTTGGAATTTTACCTGCTACGTCCCGGAAGATCCGAGGAAGCTATCAAAGTCGCAGAAGCGGAAAACTCAGTGATTCACCTCGAAGACGATGCGGATAAACTGAAATACCAGGGATATGACGACATTACCAACATTCTGGCCAATATGGTTCATTCAACAAACATGAGAGACAGTGAACTTATGGCCGGTATCCTGTCCCGCAACTTCACCGAAACGGTTATTCAAAAAAACAGAGGTGTGAAACAGGCCGGTCTGTATGTGCTTGTCGGTGCGGATATGCCAAAGCTGCTGTGTGAGCTTGGCTATAACACCAATAAAATTGAAGCGAAGAAACTGAATAATCCCAAACACCGCCAGAAAATGGCTGAGGCGATTTACAAGAGCATATTAGAATTCAAGGAGCTAAGTGATAAAACCATCTCCGGTTAAAGCAGATTTGAAAAACCGACCGATCGGTGTATTCGATTCCGGTCTGGGTGGATTAACCGTCGTTAATCAATTAATACGTCATCTTCCGCAGGAATCCATTGTCTATTTTGGCGATACGGCCCGGGTTCCCTATGGTACGAAAAGCCCGGAAACAATCCGGAAATTTGCCGTTCAAATTACCCGGTATTTACAGTCCCGGGGTGTAAAATTGATTGTTGTGGCCTGCAACACCGTATCCAGCGTTGCCATGGAAAATGTCGTTGAAGTCAGTTCTGTTCCGGTTATCGGTGTCATCCGGCCCGGCAGCTGCCGGGCGCTGCAAAAAAGCAAAAACAGGCGGATTGGCGTAATTGGAACAAGCGCCACTGTTTCAGCGGGCAAATACAATTCGGTGCTGTCATCAATGGCGCCGGATGTGGCGGTTTTTTCTCAGGCCTGTCCCCTCTTTGTGCCGCTGGTTGAAGAGGGCTGGATTGACTCTGAAGTAACGGAAATGGTTGCCCGGATTTATCTGGAACCGTTGATACGGCAGTCCATAGATACCTTAATTCTCGGCTGTACCCATTATCCGATCATTAAGGAAACCATCAAAAAGATTGTTGATAAGGACATTGAAATTGTTGACAGTGCAATTCAAACCGCGCTGGAGGTCCGGGCGGTATTGTCCTCAAATAATTTACTGAACGACTCCGGAACTCTGCCTGAACATCTGTATTATGTGAGCGATTTTCCCCAAAAATTCGAAGATATTGCCCGTCGCTTACTCGGACAACCGCTGAAAAAAATCCGGCGGATTTCTCTCGATGATTATACTGGATGAACCTTCCCGGAAATAACATGAATATTCAACAGAAACTGGATTATTTATATGCCCTTGATGGTAAAGGAATTAAACCGGGCCTGAAACGGATATTGGAATTTCTGGAGCGGATTGGCAATCCCCAGAAACAGTTGATTACAATTCATGTAGCCGGGACAAACGGTAAGGGCAGCACCTGCGCAATGTTATCATCGGTATTGTATGCAGCGGGATTCAAGGTTGGCCTGTATACATCGCCCCATCTGGTTTGTTTCAATGAGCGGATTCAAATAAACGGAATGAAAATCAGCGATACCGAAATAGTCGAATTTTTGGACAAATACCAGCATATAATTGAAGATATCGATGCCACTTTTTTTGAAACGACAACAGCCCTGGCGTTTGAATATTTTTATCAAAACGCAGTCGATATAGCCATTCTGGAAACCGGCCTGGGCGGACGGTTCGATGCGACGAATGTCATAACACCGCAAGTTTCGGTGATTAGCTCAATCGGGAAAGACCATGAAGAATTTTTGGGTAATACCCTGGCTAAAATTGCAATGGAAAAAGCAGGTATCATAAAACCCGGCATCCCGGTTGTCTCTGCAAGGCAGCGTCCACAGGTCAGACGGATTCTTGAAAATGAAACACAAAGGAACCGGTGTCATTTCATTTATGCTCCTGATTGTTGTCAAATAAAAGTTCTCAGACAGTTTCCTGACCGGCAGCTCGTCACGATTGATTCGGGTCAATTTTATTTTAATGAACTTGAATTCCCTTTTTTAGGCGAGCATCAGATTATAAATTTAAAAACGGTAATGGCGGTTCTGGATAATTTAAACTTGTTTCAGATAACCCCGGTTGCAGTTGAAAAGGGCATTGCCTCAACCCGCTGGCGCGGGCGCCTGGAACTGCTTTCCCGGAATCCGTTGGTCTATTATGATGTTGGACACAATTTACACGGGATTCGGCAAGTTGCACGAACACTGCGGAAAACATTTCCCGGGGGAAAATTTAAACTGTTGATTGCACTGGGACGCCAAAAAAAAATCGAATCACTGGGGAAAGTACTGTCTAAAATAGTTGATGAAATCGTTGTTTCAGAAATCCCGGGCGCTAAGTCAATGCCGGCAATAACATTAGCTGCAATAATGAAATCCGATCTGCCTGATATAAATATTGTTATTGAACCCGATCTGAGGCTGTCACTCCAAAGAATTATGAATTCTCTCGGGGCAGATGATCGTTTGCTGATTTTAGGCAGTCATTATTTTGCATCGGCGATTTATGATTTTTTTAAAATAAATGTTTGACAATACCGGAATAGTGGTTAACTTTTTCAAGTGTTAATTTTCAGGCTGCGTTTTTAGACCTACCAACTTATGAAAATACCTTTTTGAACTTATTCTATTAATATAGGGAATTAATAATGGAGAAAGAATTGACGATTACGTCGCTTCAGTCTATGAAGATCAAGGAGCTGACTGAGCTGGCTGTTAAACTGGAGATTCCGGAGCATACGGGTTTAAAGAAAATGGACCTGATTAACAAGATTCTGGAAGCGAACGCTAAAAAAGAGGGACGGATATTTTCTCAGGGCGTCCTGCAGGTCATGGACGAAGGGTACGGATTTCTCCGGTCGGAAGAATTCAGTTATTTGTCCGGCCCCGACGATGTGTATATTTCACCGTCGCAGATCAAACGATTTGGGTTGCGTACCGGTCATATTGTTTCCGGCCAGATCAGACCGCCGAAGGACAATGAACGGTTTTTTGCATTGCTGCGTGTTGACGCGGTCAATATGATGAACCCGGAAGAGGTAAAATCCAAGAAGCCGTTTGACAGCCTGACTCCGCTTTACCCGGAAAGCCGGGTACAATTGGAAACCGACGGCAAGAACCTTTCCATGCGTGTGATGGATCTGCTTTGCCCAATTGGCAAAGGCCAAAGAGGACTGATTGTTGCTCAGCCGAAAACCGGTAAAACGATCCTGCTGCAACAGATTGCCAACAGCATTACCACAAATCACCCGGAAATTATTCTGATCGTGCTCCTGATTGACGAGCGCCCGGAAGAGGTTACGGATATGGAACGTTCTGTTAAGGCCGAGGTGGTCAGTTCCACCTTCGACGAACCGCCGGAACGCCATGTCCAGGTATCCGATATGGTGCTGGAAAAAGCCAAGCGCCTGGTGGAACTTGGTTTTCATGTAGTGATTTTACTGGACAGTATTACCCGGCTTGCCCGGGCTCATAATGCGGTTGTGCCCCACAGCGGAAAAATTCTTTCCGGTGGAATTGACGCCAACGCGCTGCACCGCCCGAAGCGGTTTTTTGGTTCGGCCCGGAATATCGAAGATGGCGGTAGCCTGACAATTATTGCAACGGCACTGATTGATACCGGCAGCCGCATGGACGATGTGATTTTTGAGGAATTTAAAGGTACCGGTAATATGGAACTCGTCTTGGATCGGCGACTCAGCGACCGCCGTGTTTTCCCGTCGATAGACGTTAACCGTTCCGGAACCCGGAAAGAGGAACTTCTGTTGTCTTCGGCGGAACTTGCCAGAGTCTGGGTCCTGCGTAAATTGCTCAGTGAAATGAACCCGGTGGAAGCCATGGAATTTCTGCTGGAACGGATGAAGCGTGCCAACAGCAACCGGGAATTTCTCAAATCCATGAATCAGTAGACCTGATTATCATGGTGCCGGTCTGATTTATTCACTTGATTTTTTCGACTTTAGCGTTGTATATTTGCTCGCTTTATACAATGATGACTTTAGAGTAAGGATCTCATAATGAAATCGGATATTCATCCCAAATATGAAAAATGTATTGTCAGCTGTGCCTGCGGGAATACATTTGAAACCCGGTCAACGACCGGTGATCTGAAAGTTGAAATCTGTTCGGCCTGCCACCCGTTTTTTACCGGAAAGCAGAAACTGATTGATTCAGCCGGACGGATTGAAAAATTCAACCGCAAGTATAATCGTCCCACTACAAAGGGTTAGCAATCTAGATAAATATAGCGACGTCTTCTT
>JAUSPJ010000135.1 GCA_030655795.1 Fidelibacterota bacterium
GATTTTACCGAACCCTATTCCCTATACATTTCATCAACAAGAGAGCTGTATTTCCTCAACACTTCCTTTTTCTTTACTTTCAGTGACGGCGTAAGTTCACCGTCTTCTATTGTAAAATCCTTGGGAATTATCCTGAACTTCTTAATATTTTCAAAACGGGAAAACGTTACGGTTTGCTTCTCAATTTCTTTCTGAATATGCGCATATAGGTCACTATTCCGAATAAATTTTTCATAGGGTTCAAAAGCAATTGAATTGTCGTCCGCCCATTTCTTTATCGCTACCTGATCCAGAACAATCAGAGCCGAAATATAATGTTTCCGGTCACCTATTAGAACAGATTCAGATATATAAGGACTCAGTTTCAGCGACTCTTCGATCGGCTGGGGAGCCACATTTTTGCCACCCGCGGTCACCAGCAAATTCTTTTTCCGGTCCGTAATAAACAAAAATCCATCATCGTCAAAATGGCCAATATCACCGGTGTATAAAAAACCATCGCTGTCAATCACTTCGTCGGTCATTTCCTGACTCTTGTAATAGCCTTTCATCACCTGGGGACCGCGAACCATGATTTCACCGTCATCGGAAATTTTAAATTCTGTTTCAGGTATAGCAACTCCTACTGAACCCAGACGTACATTACCAGGTCCATTTACGGTAATCACGGGGCTTGTCTCTGTTAGTCCATACCCTTCATAAATTTTCAGACCAGCACAGAAGAAAAACTCCGCAATTTCCGCAGACAAGGGCGCTCCACCGGAGACAAAACGCTGAAGTTTGCCACCGGTTTTTTGCTGAAGTTTACTGAACACCAGTTTATCCGCGATTTTGATGTAAAAGGTGATCGTTCTGCAATCGAAGAATGCTTTGCCAATATAGACAATTGTGATTTCTATATACTAATTGTAGGTAACAAAAGGGGTAATCTATTTGAGGATGGAATTTCCATAACTCGACAGGAACTGATCGGCGTACCCGAAATCTCATTTTCCATTCGTGCCTTACCGGCTTTCAAGGCCCAGTAAAATATTGATTTTTTAATGGCTGAACCCGATAACACCCCCGACATAACGGTTCCGTAGATTTTTTCAAACAATCGCGGCACGCTGATGAGGATTGTCGGTTGGACTTCACCCATGTTCTGAACAACCGTTTCGGTACTTTCGGCAAACCCGATTGTGGCGCCCAGAATCATCGGCACATAATAACCGCCCATCCGTTCCAACACATGACTTAATGGTAAGAATGACAGAAAAACATCTTCGGCAAATATCTGGATAATCTTGATGCTGTTGTCAACATCCCGGACAAAATTCTCATGGCTAATCATCACACCTTTGGGGACGCCAGTAGTTCCGGAAGTATAATTAATACAGGCCAGATCATCGCCTTTGACTGTTTCCATCAATTCATCAAATTTATTTGGTTCCTTTAACAGAATTTTCTCACCCTCTTTAATAATATCCTGGATCCATTTGACTTTCGGAGCCTGGTGCTTATCAAAAATAATGATTCGCTCAAATTCGTACCCGGAGTCCACAATTTTCTGCAGCAGCTCCGGTGTGGAAATAAACAAAACCCGCGGATTCGAATGACTCAGCAATTCTAATACCTGTTTCGGTGACAGAGTCGGATAAATCGGTACCGATACCAGGCCGATAGATACATTTGCCAGATCGGCCATAATCCACTCTTCACGGTTATCGGACATGATTGCTACCCGGTCACCTTGTTTGATTCCCAAGGAATCCAAAACCAGTCCAATGGATTTTACATTATTACCTAGATCACTGTACAAAATTGGTCGATAGTTCCATCGATTTTTGATAATAACGCTGGTTTGTCAGCGTATTTTTCAACGTTTTTGAAAAATCGTTGATGAATAACATAGGTTTCTTTCACAATACCCCCTGTTTTTAATCTTAGTTTTTGAATTTACAGATTTTTTTATTTAAATTCACCCGCTTTTAATACGGAGAGGTGGCCGAGTTGGCTGAAGGCGCTCGCCTGCTAAGTGAGTATCCTGGGAAACCGGGATCCCGGGTTCGAATCCCGGTCTCTCCGCCAATGTATTTCGTCTATATTCTTCAGAGCGAGAAAGATGCTGGTTTCTATATCGGCTGTACTTCTTATTGAGACTAACTAACTCATTTTTGATGATTTCGTAAAAAGTAATTTCGTGTGTCATTCTGAACGAAGTGAAGAATCTCTTTAGTTTTGTTCACATTGAAGTTAGAGATTCTTCGTTGACACTCAGAATGATCCCGATGTATCGGGAGGACTTTTTACGATTCCATCATTTTTGAGTTTAATTTAAATATCAATATCGATGCTACAACTACACAAGTCTGATCTTTAAAAAGGGTGTATGCGAATCCTCTCCTGAAAAAACTATATCAGGATAACCAGAAGATCATAAAAGGTATGTGTATAGGCCGTGATACCATACCCGCGTAAGACGTATAATATTGATAAAAAAATGCCTGCAATGAACCGAATCAGGAAGGATTTAATTTCGAAAACATCACCCAGGCTGCCCATATAATGAAAAAGTGAAAATGTCAGCGCCGCCGCTATTACGGCGACAACTGCCGATGTAACGGAATGCAACCGTAAAATATCTTTCAGGAAAAATGTAAAACCGCTGATCAGGACAACCCGGAAAATAAATTCTTCGTACACCCCGGCGCCCAAGGCCAGCACAACAAATTCTTTCTTGCCGGATGACGATCCGCTTGAGAGTAACACACTGCCGAGTTTATCGACAAAGACAAACATTACGAAAGCGAAAACAATACTCTCAAGCAGCATCAGAATAAAAAATTGATATTGGAATTGCCTGGTTTCATTCTGCCGGTTATGAAAGTAATATGAAGTAAGCAGGGCTGACAACACCAGAAAACCAACCAGGTAAAAACCATAGACATTAAACAGGCTAAAGAACTGCCGAAACAGAATATCGGCGCCGTTCCGCAACCCGATGATATCAGAACGGTTAAACGTGAAAATCAACAGCTCATAGGCAATGAGCATGGGTAGCGTAAAAAGAAGACTGTAAAAAGGGGATTTGGATTGGCGCCAGTAGGCTTTTAATAATTCCATGAATCTATGTGAAATCACTACTGTAAAATCACTTTTATTCCCGGTTTTTCTAATGCTCCATCTTCAGCACTGCCAGGAAAGCCTCCTGCGGAATTTCCACCCGGCCAACCTGCTTCATGCGCTTCTTACCCTCTTTCTGTTTTTCCAGCAGTTTGCGTTTCCGGGTAATATCGCCACCATAACATTTAGCAGTAACATTTTTTCGCAACGCCTTCACAGTGGTTCGGGCTATTATTTTGCTGCCAATGGCAGCCTGAATTACCACTTCGTAGAGCTGTTTGGGAATCAGCTCTTTTAGTTTGCTGCAGAATTCACGCCCATGAAAAAAGGAATTACTACGGTGAATAATCCACGACAACGCGTCAACCGGCTCACCGTTAATGAGAATGTCCAGCTTTACCACATCCCCCGGCCGGAAACCAATCGGTTCATAATCGAGTGATGCATAGCCCCGGCTGACTGATTTCAGTTTATCAAAAAAATCAAAAACAATTTCGCCCAGCGGTAATTCATAAATTATCTGGACCTTTCCGGCATCGAGATAATGGGTAGTTTTATAAATTCCCCGTTGATCCTGACAGAGTTTCAAGATATTTCCCAAATATTCCGTCAACACAATAATCTCAGCTTTGACATAAGGTTCATTGACCACTTCAATATCACCTGCCGGGGGCATATAGGAAGGATTGTGAATTTCAATCGTATTACCATTTTTCATTACTGCCTGATAGCGTACATTGGGCATCGTCGTAATTAAATCCAGATTGAATTCCCGTTCCAGGCGTTCCTGAACGATTTCCATATGCAACAAACCAAGATATCCGCAACGAAAGCCAAACCCCAACGCATTGGATGTTTCCGCTTCGTAAAACAGTGACGAATCGTTCAATGTCATTTTTTCAAGAGAGCTGCGCAAATCTTCAAAATTTTCCGCATCCACGGGGTACATTCCGCTGAATACCATCGGCTTAATTTCACGGTATCCGGGTAACGGTTTTTTCGCCGGTTTGTTTTTTGTTGTAATCGTATCGCCGACTTTAATGTTAGAAATATCCTTTACACCGCCAATAATGTAGCCCACATCACCGGATACCAAGCGATTGGTTTTCACACGCCCCATTTTAAAATAGCCCAATTCCATCACCTCATAGCTGGAACTGTTTGTAAAGAAACGGATAATTTCACCGGGTTTTATTTCACCATCAAAGATACGGACATAGGCAATCGCACCCCGAAAAGAATCAAAAATGGAATCAAAAATCAGCGCCCGCAAGGGTTCACTGGGTAAAAATTTCGGTGGAGGTACCCGGTCAATAATCGCCTGAAAAACATCTTCCAGGCCTTTACCGCTCTTGGCGCTGGTCAGAATGATTTCCTTCTCATCACAGCCGACCAGATCCATCAGCTGGTGGATAGCGCTATCCACATCGGCGCCGGGCAGATCAATTTTATTGATAATCGGGATAATCACCAGATCGTTTTCGATGGCCAGGTAGGCATTACTGACAGTCTGGGCCTCAACTCCCTGTGACGCATCCACCAGCAGCAAGGCACCCTCACAGGCGGCCAGACTTCGGGAAACTTCATAGGAAAAATCCACATGACCGGGAGTATCAATCAGGTTCAATGTATATTTTTTTCCATCCTTATGCTGATATTGCATCTGGATCGGATGAGATTTTATAGTAATGCCCCGTTCCCGTTCCAGGTCCATATCATCCAGCACCTGGGATTTCATATCACGCTCGCTGATCGTCCCTGTAAACTCCAGCATCCGGTCGGCTAAGGTTGACTTACCGTGATCAATGTGAGCGATAATTGAAAAATTACGTACGTTTAATTCCATTTGACAAATTTATGAAAATCGCCTGCCCTAAACAAGGTGACTAATTCAGATAAGTTTAAAATAAATTTTCAGGTTCGATATAATTTATGACGGTTAATATAATCAAGTACCGATTCCGGAACGAGATGACGAACCGATTCATGACATTGTATTTTTTGACGAATATCCGTCGCGGAAATATCCATCAGCGGATTTGACAAAATCTCAACCCTGTTTCTATAATCAACCGGCACATCATCCATGGAATAGTGCGGCCTGCCAGCTACAACAACCCGGGACTCTTCTAATATTCGCTCGGGCTGCCGCCAAGTGTGCAATTCTGCTAAACTATCCGCCCCAATCAGGAAATATAAGTTGTCAGGCGTCAGGCTCAGTTCCTTCCTGATCTGAAGAATAGTGTCAATGGAATAGGATATTCCCTTTCGG
>JAUSPJ010000147.1 GCA_030655795.1 Fidelibacterota bacterium
CTCTCTTTTTGCCAGCAGCTGTAAGGTAGGGGCCCTGTCCGTTGATTCTAATGCCGAACAAGCCGGGGCATTATGGGAGTTTGGCAAATATCTCGGGATGGCGTTTCAGATTAAAGATGATCTGTTTGATTACACCGCCAAGGAGGATAAGATCGGAAAACCGATTGGCCGGGATCTGAAATCAAATCTGGTAACATTACCGCTTCTGTATGTATTGAATACCATGGAAAAAGCAGAAAGCCGGAAAATCCGCGAGGCCATTCGAAATGGGTTAGTGCCCGATGAGGTAAAAAAAATAAATGACCTGGTATTTTCAGACGGCGGCGTCCAATATGCCGAAAATAAATTAAATGAGATTTCCGATAAAGCAAAGCAGGCATTGGAGATATTTCCAGAATCGGAAGTCAAAAAAGCCCTGGTTGGATTTATCACGTTTAATCGACAGAGAACAAGTTAAACAGCTTTAGGATAATTAATTAAAAGTAATTTGAGATTATGACGATATTCTGGATTTTTATTTATAATATTTTTATAGTACCACCGGCATTTATTGTTATGCAGATACTGGTTTTATTTAATGCTAAAATCAAACGCGGTATCACCGGTCGAAAAGCCAGCTGGAATCACTTGAAACGGTTTCGTCATAAATATCCGAGCAATGAGGTCTTTCTGGTCCATTCGGCATCGCTGGGTGAATTCGAACAGGCCAAACCGGTCATCCGCGGTCTAAAGGCGATTCGCTCCGACGTTTTAATTGTCGCCAGCTTTACATCACCCAGTGGTTTTGAACACGCCCGGAAAATGTCGGAAGTGAATCTGATGATCTACCTGCCGTTTGATACATTCTTCAGAACCCGGCGCTTTATTCAGATTTTAAAACCCCAAAAAATCATTTTTGTTACGTATGAACTGTGGCCGAACCTGATTATCAATGCGAAGCGCTACCACATTCCGACTTACCTGATGTCGGCCCGAATTCGTCACAACAGTTCAAAATTCTATCCGGTTGTCAGCGGATTTTTTAAAGAATTATATCGCTCGCTGGACTACATTTTTGCCATATCCGAAAAGGACAAAGAATCTGTCAACAAACTGATCGGCAGCGTACAGATCAGGGTACTTAACCTGGGGGATACCCGTTATGACCAGGTCATCGAACGGGCCCGCAGCCGGATGACTGCGCGAATACCGGTCCTGTTTCAAAACAGTTTTGTGTTTATTGCCGGCAGTATCTGGCCACAGGACGCCAGGCATCTGATGCCCACTATCCGGAAAATACTCAAACAATATTCCCAATCCAGGTGTATCATCGCACCTCATGAACCGAATGAATTTGCGCTTGAAAGTTTTGAGGACCAATTGAGCGGGAACGGTATTTCTGTCTGTCGTTATTCCAAGGTAAAACAATTTCCAGTGAACGAGACGATCGTCCTAATTGATAAAATCGGAATTCTGGCAGAACTGTATCATCAGACAAATCTGGCCTTTGTGGGTGGTGGTTTCCGTGGTTCGGTTCACAATGTCATGGAACCCGCCGTTGCCGGTATCCCGGTTATATTCGGGCCGGATTATCACAATTCCCGTGAAGCGGAACTGCTGGTCAAAGCCGGTGGCGGCTTTACCTGTGCCGATGAATCGAGCCTCTTTCTGCTGATTTCAAAATTGATGGACAACGAGACGTTTTACCGGCAGGCGTCCCAGGCCGCCCGACGGGTGATTCTGGAAAATATTGGCGCGTCCGCCAGAACTGTAAAAGAAATATTGGAGAATGATTGAGAATTCGAATTAGTGATTTGGATTTTCATTATAAAAAATCCTCACAATTATTTAAAGATATTAATTTGGAAATACCGCTGAATTCACTGGTCATCGTGACCGGTAACAGTGGATCGGGAAAGACAACGCTGCTGAAACTCATCGCCGGCTTGCTGGAACCTGTTACCGGCCGGATCGGCTTTGAGTTAAATGGAAAGCGCCGCGAAGATATTCACTTCGGGTATTTGTTTCAGAATCCCGATGACCAGATTGTTCATTTCAACATTGAGCGTGAGCTGGCGTTTAATCTGGAAAACAGGGGTGTGCCGTCTGCAGAAATGCGTATACGGGTTGAGGATGCCCTGCGGGAATATGATTTAGCTGAGCGCCGCGACGATTCACCGAATTATTTATCCGGTGGTGAAAAGCAACGCCTGGCCCTGGCCGGAATGATGATCAGTAATCCGGATATATTAATTCTGGATGAACCCTGTTCATTTCTGGATATTAACGCTCAGATACAGTTGTACAGACGGATTTCTGAATTGCGCAAACAGAATGTCAGCATCATCTGGATAAGCCAGGAAATTCATGAAATCCGAATGGCCGATTATGTTATTGAACTGGAACAGGGTGAAGTAATCTGGCAAGGTAAAAGCGCTGATTACCTGAAAACAATAGAGGGCGCTTATGCAGGGTGATCTGTCGGTGAATATTCGCAATATTGACTATCAGTTTCGGAATGCTGACGCGTTTCGCTTACAGATTAACGGGCTTGGTTATCCGTTTAACGGTGTCCTTGGTTTGTATGGACTGTCAGGTTCCGGGAAGACGACATTTAGTAAATTGCTGGCTGGAATTATCAAACCGGTATCCGGATCGGTTTCTTTTATAAAAAATGGATATTCAGCTGTTCCGAAAATTATTTATTCACCTCAGTTTCCGGAAAAAATTCTGCTGGGTATTCACATCGGAGACACAGTTCAGCAGATCGTCTCACGGAATTTAGCTGACGATGGTGTTTATGATTCTATCTGTAATTACCTGCAAAAATTTTCCCTGGATTTCGACAAAATCATGGACAAAAGCGGATTTGAACTGAGTGGCGGTGAATTGCGGCGGCTGGCCATCGCGCTGAGCCTGGCGCTGTCGCCTGATTTACTGATTTTGGACGAACCAACCATCGGCCTGGGACGCAAAGGAAAAAACCAACTATATGATATATTAGAGGAATTTCGACAACAGCACCATATCATGATCGTATCCCATGATTTTAATCTGATTCGCAAGATATGCGGCCATTATTGGATTTTACATCAGGGAAACCTAATTTTCACCGGGAATTTGAAAGCCCTGGAATTCCGGCCGGACATTGTTGAAAAAGTCGGTATTAATGCGCTTGAAAATTACTTTACAGAAAACGTGAAAACGGAGGAGATGAAAACGCGTTGAGAAATAAAGTCCGTGAAAAATATGAATCGATGCACCCGGATCGGGTCGTAACAATGTCCAATATAATCTCTATTCTAAGAGCATTTCTGACCCTGCCGATTCTCTATTTCCTCAATAAAGGCAGATCTGATATTGCGTTAATATTTATCATTATTGCGATTGCTTCCGACGGATTGGACGGCTGGTTGGCCCGGATTGGCAATGAAATTACCGATCTGGGAAAAATCCTGGACCCCTTTGCAGATAAAGTGGTGATTTTCAGTGTTATGCTGTATCTCTTAGATTCTGATAAAATACCGATGTTCTATTTTCTGATTTTAGCCGGTCGTGATTTAACAATTGCGCTGGTTGGAATTTACATGATGAACAATCTGAAGATTACGCTTGGTGCGAATAAACTTGGCAAAGTTGCTATTGTATTTACTTCCTTGACGATATTAGCGTTTATCTACACCGATGTTCTCGGACAATGGGTCGTTCCGATTATGTGGGTGTCGCTCTTTTTCCTCTTCATTTCCTGGATTCAATACATTTATACTTTTTCACAGCATATTATCCGAAAGAAAAAAAAAACAGCTCCGATTGATCAGCCCGACCGCTTGTTAAACGGGCTTCGGAAAACCGAGACCGGCATTGCTGCCCGGATTCCGCTGCTGGGCAAATACTTTCGAATCGATGATGCATTGCTGACCTCAATTGAGGATACACTGATTGCCTCAGATCTGGGCGTTGACCTGACCGACATCCTGATCGACCGCCTGAAGAAAGTTGATCGACGGGAATCGGCGAATCTGGCCGAGATCCTGAAAACCGAAATTAAATCTCTGATTAATACTGAAATTCCTATCGATGAGACTGAGACGAAACCCAGGATAATTCTGTTCGTTGGTGTTAATGGAACCGGAAAAACCACCAGTATCGGCAAATTGGCGAAGCTATTCCAGACCCTGGGTAAAAAGGTTATGCTGGTTGCGGCGGATACATTTCGGGCGGCGGCCTATGATCAGCTGAAGGTCTGGGCGGAGCGGTCCGGCGCGGAATTTTTAGGAAATCCGAAAGGCAAAGACGCTTCGTCAGTGGCGTTTGACGCCATTAAATCGGCGCTGGCCAAAGGCCATGATATCGTCATGATAGATACCGCCGGAAGACTGCACACCAAATCCAATCTCATGAATGAACTGGCAAAAATCAAACGGGTCATAGCCAAACAAATCCCCGCTGCGCCTCATGATATCTGGTTGGTACTGGACGCCAATACCGGGCAAAACGGAATCGTTCAGGCCCAGGAATTTTTGAAAGCAGTTGGCGTAACCGGGATAATCCTGAATAAACTGGACGGGACAGCCAAAGGTGGCGTTGTGCTGGCAATTCATCACAAATT
>JAUSPJ010000160.1 GCA_030655795.1 Fidelibacterota bacterium
CCCTCGCCGTGATCGGTGTTGCAACAACTAACAAGCATTTTGGCACTGCCTGACCTGTTTACATCCAGGATGGAACTGCCGGCTATGCGGTTTATAATTACGCCTGCGCTCAGGCAGTTGAACTCGGTGATGAGATCCTTGCTATCGGAACTCAGAAAAATTACAAAGGCCTATTAGAGATGGATCCTACATCGGACTATATTGTTCTGAGTAAAGGGAATGTAGTTGAACCCGTTGAGATTGCCGCCGCCGACATGGATGGTGAAGCTTACGAAGGACAACTTGTTGTCATCTATAGCTGCGACACACTGGCAACCGGTTTGAAATGGCCGGCAGCTGGCGCTAATTTGGCGATTAAATTAAAAGATAGAGCAGGTACAGAGTTCAATGTTTATCTTGATAAGGATACCGATATCGACGGCTCTCCGAAACCGACAGTATGGCCGATAAACTTTACCGGTATCGTCAGCGATTACAACGGCGCTCAGCTTATGCCGAGAAGCCTGGCTGACATCAAGAAATCCAATGTTCCTCCGGCAGACTTTGTTCTTTTAAATCCTGCGGACAGCTTAACCGTTACTTCGCTTGATGATCCGGTTTTTGTTGATCATGTTATTGGCGGCGAAACGGTAAAAACATTATTTATAAACTGGAGTAAGGCAATTGATCCGGATGAGGGCGATACGGTAACTTATGAAGTCAAGATATATCCTGACGGACCGGAAGAACCAGTTGTTACCCGTGATACGGTAGCTTATATACCGATATCTGAAGACAGACCCTGGGATATGAACGGAACCTATCATGTCTACGTCGTCGCAACAGATTTTGCAGAAAATGTGGTCCATAGTGATACCATTATGATTACTTTTGACTTTCCGGCTCCTCCGGAAATGATCTTTGCGGATGTCGTTCTCCTTAGCGGCGCGCCGAAATTGTATGCAATGTTCAATCTCCCCTTTGAGGAAGTCGCCATCGCAAACTTTATGATCATTGATCAGACTGGTGAGACCGCTACTGCACCAACTGCTGTGGACAGTATTGCTCCAAACGCCGTCATGATCTCAGGTAATTTAATAGAAGACCATTATGTAGCTCTTGCTTACAGTGGTATTGTTACACCGGGCGGAGATGTTTCCACAGTTGATACCATATATGCGGGTGAAGTGTTGATTCCTTTTAGCACAAATCATCGGGAAGATGCTGTTAAAGTGATTGCAGACTTTGAAACAAATGTGGGTAGTTTTCTCGCTCCGACCTATTCAGGATCTACCACAGGTCTTCTTACTACATCGACATTTGCGGTTTCTGATGAAGAAGCTTACCGCGGAAGCAAATCCGGAAAACTGAGCCTTTTAGATAATACGGCTGTTTCCGGAGGTTGGTATCTGCGTCTCTTGTATGGTTATCCTTTTGCTTATACTGTAAAAGCAAACTCAAAATTGATGTTTCTGGTCAAAGGAACCAATGCCAATGTTGAGATGCGGCTGTCAATTACTGAAAACCCCGGATATGAACAAGGCCCATGGACCCGTGTATCACTCAGTGAAGACGATTGGCAGGTTGTCAGTTTTGACCTCCTGAATGACGAAGCACAGGGCTGGGTCAACGGGAATGGTATTGTTGAAGGAACAACCGTCTTGATCGAAGCCATTCATATGCGCTGCAGCGAAGATGTTGATGTTGTGCTCTACATCGATGAATTTACGGAACGTCAGATCGATCTTGAGCCGGTCGAAGTTACCTTTGAAGTCAGCATGGCAGTTCAGTCATTGCTGGGTAAGTTCAATATTAGCAGCGATTTCGTCGATGTCGCCGGTAATTTCAACGACTGGGGCGGAAACGCTATGGTTCTCGATGACGCAGATGGTGATTCTGTGTATTCCATTACGGTACTTGGTTTGTATCCGGGAGAAAATCTGCAATACAAATTCCGGATTAACGGCAGCTGGGATGACGCCACATGTGAATTCCCATTCGGCGGTCAGAATCGCGTATTTGTAGTTCCGGATACCAATTGCGTAGTATTTCACTGGTACAAGGACGAAGATCGTTCAGTACTGGGTATCGACGATATGAATGCCCTGCCAAAAGTCTTCGCTCTGCATCAGAACTACCCGAACCCGTTCAATCCGATTACCACAATCAAGTACGACCTGCCGAAAGAGGCGCATGTCAAGATCCTGATCTTTGACGTTATGGGTCGAGAAGTCCGGACACTGGTCAATACCAGACAGCAAGCCGGATATCAGGTAATTCAGTGGAATGCTCTGAATAATAATGGAAATCAGGTCAGTTCCGGTTATTACATTTGTGTAATGCAGGCTGACAACTTCCACAAAACTCAAAAGATGATTATGCTGAAATAGAGCATATCAAGCTTAAAAAAAAGGCTGTCTTCAGACAGCCTTTTTTTTATTTCTATTGCATTTGAATCAGGACGTAATCGACGCCTTTTTAATACTCGTAGTCTTCAGCAAGGGTTCGAAAATCACCTGTAATGCCATGACGATCACACCTTTGATACATCCCTCATCTTTCAAAGTACCGACTTCAATGGGAGTCGCCTGGAACGGGATATTATGCATATTCTGGCGGACTATCTGGCGGCATTTATCCAGAAGATATTCCGAATATTCTATCACCATACCGGACAAAATGATCTTACTGGTATTCAGCGTTTTGATTAAATCCGTACACAAAATTGCCAGGAGCATGGCATATTCATCAAGGATTTCCCGCACGATCGACGAATATTCGTGATGCTCATCAGAGAGTAGTTCTTCCAGTGTCAGTTTGTCCACATCAATATGCCCGAGGTGCATATCGTATTGAATTTTCAATTTGATAGTATCCAGAAGATGTTGTTCCCGTAAAATACTTCCGAACCGGTGCTGATTTGTATACAGGTTTTTAACCAATGAAGGATTAGCAAGATGATGACCCAGTTCCAGGTATCCCAGTTCACCGGCGCTGCCATAACGACCGCGAATCAGATTGCCATCGACGATGATTCCCGCTCCCAGACCTTCACCCAGCCAGATACAGACCATATTATCAGTGTCCTGACCGGCGCCAAGCAGGTATTCGCCATAGGTACGCGCATTAACATCATTTTCGATGATCACCGGAACTTTGTACTTTTCACTGAATACCGACGCCAACGGATGCTGGACCCAGCCGTGGATCGTCACTGCAAATGCCAGTTCCCCTTTCTCATAATCAATGAAGCCCGGTACGCCGATCCCAATACTGATCAGCTTTTCCTGGTACATCGGTTTGCGCTTCAGCATTGTATCAAGCATATCAATAATTTTTGGCAATACGTGGACAATCGTATCGCCAGTCTGATATGACACAATTTCTTCGCAGACAATCTCGGAATTCAGGTTCGCAATGGCGATTTTTGTAAAACTGCTGTGGATTTCCAATCCGACAACAAAACCATTATTGGGTAACAGTTTTAATAAAGTCGGACGTTTTCCACCCTTTTTAGTGGACTCACCTTTACCGATTTCGGCGATATAACCCGCCTCGATCAGACGATTGACAATATCCGAAACCGCTACTTTGGAAATTTTGGTCCGTTTCGCAAGTTCAACCCGCGAAATGATCTCCTCGCTTTTAACGAGAGTTAAAATTCTGATTTCGTTGAGTTCTTTAATGAGTTGGGAATTGACAACATTCATCCGCCTGTCCCTTCCGACATAAACGTTTTTATTTGTGTTAATAATTCATTTTAACCGGCAGAAAATAGTTAAACATTTGAAATTTTCCAATAAGGAAATTTACTTTGGGTATAAATCACTATTTTTAAAATATCAAACATCAGCAGTTATCTGGTATATTTTTATTTATATGCTTACTTTAAGATGGTTGATTAATGGAGAACCAATAATGCCGGAAACGATAAATATCAAAGTGCGCGGTTATCACCTGGACGTCTATGGCCATGTCAACAATACCCGCTATCTGGAGTTCCTGGAAGAAGCCCGCTGGACAATCAAGGAAAAATATTTTGATTTCCCCGAAACACATGACGAAGGCTATGGCTTCGTTGTGGTTAATACAAATATCAATTATCGCAGTTATGCCGAGCTGGGCGAAACACTGGAGATTCGGACACATGTAATAAAAATCGGCGCCAAAAGCGCTGCATTCAGGCATGAGATATACATCGCCGGAACTGAAAAACTACTTGCCGATGCCGACGTCACGTTTGTTATCGTAGACCGCAAAAGTGGGAAAGCCATCGAAATCGGAAATGACTGGCGATCGAAACTGGAAAAACTCAGACCAGCTTAGGCCAAAGCGCCAATCAATAGGGTTTTATTTGCTCAATACTCTCAATTTCTTTTTTTAATGGCAATTAACAATGCCCGCACCGTAGTATTTATGGTATCCGGCGACTCAAAAGCAGAAATCTTAAATCAGGTACTGAGTCAATCCGGTGAATCTTTCTTTTATCCATCCCAATTGATTAAACCCGTTTCCGGGCAACTCATTGTTCTGATCGACAAGGCAGCAGTGAGAGCGATTTCCTGAAATTATCGAGGCAAAACCATTTATTTTAAAAATATCATTAGGTTTATCCAGATTATTATCATACCTTTGCTCGATTTGAATTCGAGTAAACTTATTTGTCCATTACAAGCGTCCTTCAAGGTGCTTTTGGTAATCTGTTTTTGAATTCACGAGGATTTTTTTAAAAAAAGATTGGTTCTCAGGAGCCAGAGGAGTTAACGTTGAATATCTACGTGGGTAATTTGCCCAGAAGCGCAAGTGAAGATGAAGTGCGCGGCCTGTTCACCGAGCATGGTACAGTGACCGATGTAAAATTAATCAAAGACCAGTACACCAGTGAACTGCGCGGTTTTGGCTTTATTGAAATGCCGGAAAAAACCGAAGCACTGAAAGCAATTCAGGAAGTAAATGGTAAAGAATTAGGCGGCCGTTCGCTGGTCGTCAATGAAGCTAAACCCCGCGAAAGCCGTGGAGGCGGATTTCGTAGAAATGGCGGTGGTAGTAGCAGGGGTGGCGGCCAAACTAAACGTTGGTAAAGAGCCCTGAATCCATTTTCAGAAAAAGCCCCGTGTCATTACGGGGCTTTTTTATTTTACCCAAAAAATATACCGCACCACTATTGGTGCAGTTATCAATCATGCTTATTTATGATAAACGTA
>JAUSPJ010000166.1 GCA_030655795.1 Fidelibacterota bacterium
AATTTGCTTTCGGAAGATCGGCTTTGCGAGTCAATTTGATACTGTTTTTCGAAAGGGTCAACTGTCCGATTTGGGTTTGAATGACGATACGGTCCATATCTTCATGAATAATTTTACCTTTGACCACAGTGCCGTTATTGAGAATAATTTCGTGGGTCATTTCGGGCAGCTGGATCAGATTATTGATCTCTTTCCGGATTTCCGGTATTGAAACGCGGATTTCCAGTTCCCGCATCTGTTTGCGGACATCGGACAGCTCTTTCCGCAGGGTTTCAATATCCTGATCAACTTCAAAAAACTTTTGTGAAACCGTTGTGGTTTTCTTTTGTGAAAATGCCGGCTGACCGAGTAACATGAAGACTATTGAAATTAACATCATTTTTTTCATGGTGTCACCATCGCTTTTCGTTGGGCCTCAAAGGCTTTTTGCCGAAGTTTGTTGAATGCCTCCGCATCACCAAGGGCGGACGCCATCGCGGACATTTCATCGAAGAGAACATAATTTCGGGGATTTTCCATCATGGGCAACAGCTGTTGGAATATTTCAGGATCGTTAAATTTTGTCAGGGCAACGAGAGCGTCTTGCCGGGTTTTGAGCGGGAACTCGCTGTTTCGGGTGATTTCTACTAATGTGGGGACCACTGCCGGATCGGAAAAATCGCCCAACGCCCGCGTCAGAATTTCGGTCAGCTGAAAATACTCATCTTTTCCGGTATTGAATGTTTCCAGCAGAGCGAGAATAACATCAGCCTGTTTAATATCCCCGATGGCCTTTAGAGCAAAATCTTTGATCTGCTGCTGGGATTCGGGATTGCCGAGCATTTCGATAAAGGTTTTAGTGACCAGCGGATGCTGTTTTTTACCTAAGATTTCAAGAGCCAGAGAGCGCACAGTCAGACTGACGGTTCTGTCTTTGGCGATATTAATTAAAATCGGAACGACCTTATCGTCTTTGGCAGAACCTAATACCCTGGTCAGCGACTCCTGCATCAGCGCGTAATTTTCTTTTTCGGTCTGGTACAGATTCAGCAGCTGTTCCACCTGAAACGTGATATTTGTGGTTTCCAGTTTGGCCATAACCGCTGTGCGAAATTTGATATATTTGCGCTGCGCCGAAATCAATCCGTTGACCATGGCTTCAACATTTTCCGGCGTTGGATTAGCGGTAAGGGCGCTGGCTGTCGCAGTCAGCAGGCCATAATTCAAGCCGACTCCCTGTGCCATGAAATCATGGATGATTTTCATCGCGTCCGGATGTCTGGTTTCAGCCATAGCCTGGAGTACGGCGATGCGGGTCTCAATTGGCTGTGTGGGATCCGTATAAATGGCCATCATATTTTGGATGGTTTCCAGATTCCCCTTATTATAATCCACACGTAACTCTTCAACGTCTTCTTCTGTGATGGTCGCGACCTTCGAACTGCAGGCCGCAAATAACAGAATAGACAAAATAATGGGCAGGTAAATTAATCTTTTCATAATTGGTTTCACTCTATAGTTAGACATTTTGATATTAGAATTTTTAAGTCTTTATGTCAAGCAAAAATTAGGATTGACCTAAAGTGATTTTTTAAGAGAATTTCGGTCCCAGTAGCACAGTCGCATATTCTGGCCGTCAAAAAAACCGAATGTGAAATATCGAATCCAGTCGCCCAGGTTAATCAGTTTTCCATTTTCATATTGGTGGTCGGTGGGTAGATGGAAATGGCCGGTGACGACAAAATCGTAGCCCTGGTCGATGACTGTTTGCCCATATTCGATCAGTTCCCGCCGCTCTTCTTCAATCAGATCCGGATTACGCAGGGCCAGGTGCCGGCTTTTACTGGAGATATAATTCGCAATTCCAAAGGAAATTCCCGGATGAATCAGGCGAAACAGGGAAATGAAAAACCGGTTGCGCAGGATCTTCTTCATGAATCGGTATCCCCGGTCCCGTTTCAGGATGCCATCGGCATGATAGATATAAAAAGATTTTCCGTTATACGTCGCTTCCACTGAATCGGGATGAAACTCAATCCCCAGTTCCTCGGGAAAAAAGGAATCAAACCAGAAATCGTGATTTCCGGCCAACACATGGATTTCGCAACCCGCTTCGACCATCTCCTGAAGCAGACGCAATACTTTGAAGAAATGCCGCGGGATCACATGCTTGTATTCGAACCAGAAATCAAACATATCGCCCACGATGTACAGGATTGCTTTTTTCTCTTTGAATTCGTGAAAAAAATCAAACAGATATGTCTTTTTACGGTTTTCCGAATCGGAATGATAACAGTGAAAATGAATATCTGAAATAAAGTAAACCTGAGTAAGCATCTGGGCAGCAATTTAATATTTTGACAGGTAAGGGCAAAGCACAATTATACTGGCTGGGTTTGCTGAATTTGGGAATGGGTTATTTTATCTTGGAAAAATAGATCAAAATTTTACCATTCCGAGTCAGTCGTAACCGAGGAGAATCGCTGTGGCATCACTTTTGTAAAAATATCCTGCTGAAGGTGGTATAATATTAGGAAACCAAAAATGGATAATGAAGTTGTTTTGGCAATAAATCCCGGTTCTACATCGACCAAAATGGCTTTGTACAATCGAAAAGGGCCAATAAAGGTTGAGAAAATTGATCACAGCGGGACCGAAATCTGTAATATGGTATCGATACAGGAGCAGCTGCCGTTGCGGGTCGAGATTATAAAAAAAACCTTTACGCCCTGGCTGGACGGGTACAAACTTGTGGCTGTCGTCGGGCGTGGCGGGCTGGTGAAACCAATCAGAGGTGGTATTTATACCGTCAATGACGACCTGATGGATGATACAATCAACTGTAAATACGCCAGCCATGCCAGCAATCTGGGGGCGTCGATCGCCCATGGCATTGCCATGGAGTACAAGGTGCCGGCGTTTGTGGTGGACCCGGTGACGGTGGACGAATTTATCCCGGAAGCCCGGATTTCCGGTGTGCCGGAAATTCAGCGGAAAAGCCGTCTGCATGCGTTGAATGTAAATGCCTGTGTTCGCAAGGAAGCCAAGCAACAGGGAAAATCGATCGAAGAAACAAAATTTGTCATTGCCCATCTCGGCGGCGGGATTACCGTTGCGGCTGTGGACGGTGGAAAAATAATTGACTGCAACGATGCCCTGATAGGGATGGGACCTTTCTCGCCGGAACGGGCCGGCGCATTACCTCTGGAACCGTTAATTAAAATGGCCATGAGCGGTAGCTATTCGTTCAAGGATTTGTACCGGAAATTTACGAAAAACAGTGGTTTGAAAGGCTATCTCGGTACCAGTGATGTCCGGGAAGTACTGGAGAGGATTGACAATGGCGATGAAAAAGCGGCTCTGGTTTATCGGGCGATGATTTATCAGGTCGCCAAAGAAATCGGGGCCATGGCGACAACCCTGAACGGTGAACTGGACGGGATTATTATTACCGGTGGCATTGCCCACTCCGAACGGGTTGTGAACGATCTCGCTGAGCGGATAAAATTTATTGCCGGCATTTCCGTGCATCCCGGTGAAAATGAACTGGAATCCCTGGCGGCCGGTGGATTCAGGGCGATTGACGGGGAACAGGAAGTTCAGATTTATGTCAGTGAAAGTGAATAATTGATTGGGAGTTCAGAAATGATTAAAAGCTATCAGGATGTATTGAATGCCGTTCAATCAACAAAACGGAAAAAGACGATATCCATTGCCATGGCCGACGATTCCAGCGTGCTTGAGGCCATTAAAGCCATTGACGAAAAGGGAATTGCCCATGCGGTGCTGGTTGGTGATGCGGAGCGAATCAGAGCGATAGCAAAAGAGCTTGATTACCATATTACCGATGATATGATTGTCCATGCCACCGATGATGCTGATATTGCTTTTAAGGCGGTGGAACAGATTCGCACCGGCAGAGCCGATATTTTAATGAAAGGGCATATTTCCACGCCGGTTTTAATGAAAGCCGTGCTGGACCGGGAAACCGGGTTGCGCAAAGGCGGTGTGCTGAGTCATGTGGCGGTGGCTGAAATTCCGACATATCCGAAAATGCTGATCACCAGCGATGGCGGAATTAATATTGCACCCGATCTTGAAGCGAAAAAAGCTATTCTTGAAAATATGATTGATGTCTGCCGAAAACTCCAAATCGATCAACCGAAAGTCTGTGCTCTGTGTCCCATAGAAAAGGTCAATCCGAAAATTCAGGAGACTGTGGATGCAGCGGAACTGCAGCAGTTGGCGGAAGCCGGCGTGTTCGGTAATATAATCCTTGAAGGACCGATGGCCATGGACGTGGCGCTGTCGGCGGAAGCCGCCCGGAAAAAGGGGATAAACAGCCGGATCGCCGGCGTTACCGACGCCATACTGGTTCCCAATATCACCAGTGGTAACGCGGCCATTAAAATTCTGATGTATCTGGCCAACGCCAAAGTCGGCGGATTGGTGGTCGGCGCTAAAGTACCGATTATTTTGCTGTCCCGTTCCGACAAACCGGAAGAGAAGTTCAATTCCATGATCCTGGCGATTCTGGTTGCAGATTAGATTTATCAATAAATATCTGATGTAAATGTAGGGGCTCAAAATCTTGAGCCTCTATTATTTATCTTGTCATCTAGGGAGTATACAACCGAAGAATTCCTTCAGACCAAAGCATGTATCCAACTCAATCTCTTCCCCCGATAAATCGGGGATCGAGATGACCATTAGGCCTGCTATTTTAATCCTGTGCCGGCAATTTCCGGCATTTGAGGTGACTGACAAGACTTTTAAATTGAAATTTGCTTAGCGCTTCATTAACTTCCCGCACTGAAAGTTAGATAAAGTTAGAAGGAGAAAACGATGTCAGTTGCAATACTATGTGGTGGTGGTCCGGCTCCGGGAATGAATACCGTGGTTGGCTCAATCGCCAAATCATTTTTAAAGAATGGAATCAAAGTCATTGGTCTGCATCATGGTTATACCGGGCTGTTCAGGGAAAATGCCCACATTGAAGAATTAGATTTTTTAAAAGCCGATGCCATTTTTAATCGTGGCGGCTCGTATCTCAAGATGAGCCGGTTTAAACCCACTCCGGAGGACTTTGAAAAGAACTTCAATTTGAAATTATTCGAGGATAACAATATCAAATTATTAGTGACTGTTGGTGGCGATGATACGGCTTCCACGGCTAACCGGGTGGCAAAATTTCTCTCCGGCAAAGGCTATTCCATTTCCAATATTCATGTTCCGAAAACAATTGACAATGATTTACCGCTGCCGAATCATGCTCCGACCTTTGGTTATACTACCGCCGAAGATTCCGGCGCTAAAATTGCCGCAACGATTTACGAAGATGCCCGTACCAGCGAGAACTGGTTTGTGATTGCAGCGATGGGACGTTCTGCCGGTCACCTGGCATTTGGGATCGGTTCTGCCTGTCATCTGCCGATGATCGTTATTCCGGAGATGTTCAACAAAGTCGAAATTACCGTTGATCGGATTGTAAACCTTGTTATCTCAGCCATGATCAAACGAAAGATCATGGGACTCAACTATGGTGTCGCAATTATTTCGGAAGGCGTTTTTCATGAACTCAGCGAAGAAGAAATCAAAAAATCCGGGATAAATTTTACCTATGATGATCACGGACATCCTGAGCTGGGTAAAATTTCAAAAGCACAGATGTTCAATGAACTGATAAGTAAAAAATTAAAAGAGATTGGATTGGATATTAAATCCAGACCGATCGAATTGGGCTATGAAGTCCGCTGCGTCAACCCGGTCGGTTTCGACCTGGTTTATTGTACCTTGCTTGGTAACGGCGTCTATAAATTATTCAAGGAAGGCACTACCGGCTGCATGGTCTATGTCGATAATGCCGGAGACGTTTCGCCGCTCTTTCTGAAGGATATGGAAGGGGCCGATGGCAAGATTCCGCCACGGCCGGTGGATATTGAAGATCAGAAATCACAATCAATTATCAATAATATTCTTCATTACATTACAGAAAGTGATTACGAATCTGCGAAGACATACGTCAGCGATCCGGCAGTTTATGATTTCAGGAAAATACTTAGCTGGTAGAGAATTTCGATTATGCAAAAGGCGGTATTCACTACCGCCTTTTTTCTATTCCATGGTTGGTTTTGCGTTTGTTTTTACCGCATAAAAATTGTAACTTCCACTTCGAGATTAGGTTGTTTCTCATTGGATATTAACCCTACTACGTAACTTGAAAATTTAATATACCAAATGTAGTATTTATCCGGCAGTTGCCGGATTGGAACTATATATCGCATCATATCTCCTAAATGACGTTGTAGGGTTAATCAGTGCAAAATGTCTTCTCAATGTGAGCTTTGAATCTGTTTATAAGGGAGACTTACGTCATTTTAATAATTAATTATATACATGGAGAAAAATGATGGCTAAAAAAATGAAAAGTATGGATGGGAACACAGCGGCTACTCATGTAGCGTATGCTTTTAGCGAAGTTGCTGCGATTTATCCGATTACCCCGTCTTCCGGGATGGGTGAGATGGCAGACGCCTGGGCTGCCCAAGGTCTGAAAAATATTTTCGGTCAGAAAGTTGATGTAGTGGAGCTGCAATCCGAAGCCGGCGCTTCCGGTGCGGTACACGGCGCTCTTTCCGCCGGTGCAATGACAACCACATTTACGGCTTCACAGGGACTGATGCTGATGCTTCCGAATATGCATAAAATTGCCGGTGAAATGCTGCCGGCGGTTTTTCATGTTT
>JAUSPJ010000169.1 GCA_030655795.1 Fidelibacterota bacterium
AAAATGAACCTATCAGGCAAACGGTGATTATTATTTGTCTAAATCGTCTCATAAAACCGCCATTAATTTACACTAATTATGATAATTCGTCAGTATTAAATCAGCGCTTCGTCGTCAATTTCCAAACAGAAATGTTAATGCCAAGGGGAAGCGTTTACTCCAGGCTTTTTCAGAATGTTCCGCGCTCTGATCTTGTATCCATAAATAATCCATGCCTTGATGAAAGCCTTTATTTTTCAAGCCCTCCAGCATCTCATCAATTCCAGGTTGTAGCTGTTGTTCCACTTCGATACCACCATTGTCGATATAAAACTGAATATCTTTTTGAGGGCCGGCGTAGTTCTGAATCGGCAGAACCATATCGAATTCATCAATTTTTAACGCCGGCGACATGCAGATGGCTTTGGAAAAAATATGATCATACTCCCAGAGGAAGATAAACGCGATCAATCCGCCTAAAGACGAGCCTCCGACAGCTGTATGCGTTCGATCGGGAATAGTCCGGTACTGATTATCGATTAGCGGTTTCAACTCATCAACGACAAAATGCTGATAGTTATAGCCAGTCTCAATCAGCGAATATTCTTCCGTTCGCTGATTCGTGTTGTCAATTCCAACGATTATCAGGGGTTCGATACGACCTGTCTGAATCAGGCTGTCGGCAATTTCGTCGATGCGCCACTCATTTCCGAAGGAGGCCGTCCTTGCATCGAACAGGTTTTGTCCGTCGTGCATGTATAAAACCGGATAACGTCTGTCAGGTCGATTATCATAACAGGGTGGTAACCAGACGTGAACATCCCGGGGAAGAAGACCACGATATTTCAGGGCTTCATGATGAATGATTGTGCCTGTTATTGTACTCTCGGTAGGATTTACTTTCTTATTCCAGTGTTCAAATCTGTGGATAATTGTCGTGTCGGTCGTGACAGTAATGGAGAAATTACTGAATGGATTGCCCATACTGTCAACAGGTTCAGTATCCCACGAACCCCGGGTGAACTTGTATTCGATGGCAGAGTTGACCGGAAATGTTAATCCGATAGTCCAGAGTGAATCGTTGACCTGCGTTAAGGTAACCGAACCGGGATTCCAGTCAGCAAGACTAACATGATTTCCGCATATAAACAGGGGTAAGTCGGAAGACGAGTTAACGGCCGTGACATTGAAGCTTATTTCTGCGGTCTGCCCCTGAATTAAACTGAGCAGGCATTGAAAAATGAGAAAAGATTTCAATAATTTCATAAATAGAATTCCCTGAAGCGCTGAAAGTTAAGCGGCGTAATAAGAATATCAAAATTTTTAAGAACGAGTAACCATAGAGTGGAAAATAAAAAGAGGCTGACTCGTTTTTGAGGCAGCCTTTTTATTTGAGGAGAATCGGAATAAAATTACAGGATAAAAAGCATTTCTGAATATTTGGGGAGCGGCCAGAGATCATCGGACGTGATATTTTCGAGCAAGTCGACGTTTTCTCTGACTTTTTCAATGTGACCAACGATATGATCGGCAAAGTATTTTGCCTGTTCCGATAAGTTTTTAATACTTAAACCCTTTTTAACATTTTGCATTAATATATCGTTACATGTTTTAACATTATTCAGAGTTGTATTGAATTCATTAAGCCACATCAATTCAGTTTTCAGGATATCGTCACTGATTTGCTCTTTTAAATTTGTCAAACCGTTTACCGCATCGAGCAGCTGTTTCTGATAACTGATGGCTGCCGGAATGATTTTTGTTCTGATGATATTATTGAGTGTATCGGCCTCGATTTCCAGGGTTTTGACGTACTGTTCCAGCTTTGTATGATAAGACGATGTGATTTCATCCTCACTGAAAATTTTCTGACTGCTAAGCATTTTCTTGTTTTTATCTGCAACCAGTGCGTCCAATGCATAAGCGGAGCGTTTAATATTTGGAAGACCTCGTTTAGCGGCCTCTTTTTCCCAGGCCTGATCGTAATTATTGCCTTCAAAGCGGATTGCTTCGGTTTCAATAATGTACTTTCTTAAAACCTTTAAAACGGCAACCGGAAAATCCGCTTCTTTTGCTGAAAGCTTGTCAATATCATCGGCGATAAGATTCAATGATTCAGCAACCGCGCCGTTCAGAACAGTATTCGATAGAGACACAGAGGCTGATGATCCGATGGCGCGGAATTCAAATTTTGAGCCGGTAAAAGCAAAAGGTGAGGTTCGGTTGCGGTCCGTATTATCGCGCATGATTGAGGGGAGGTTACTCAGTCCGAGGTCAATGACGAAGTCTTCGGCGGCCTTGATGCGTTTTCCTGCCTTAATGTCATCAAGGATGTTATTCAGTCGGTCACCAAGAAACACGGACATGATGGCCGGTGGCGCTTCATTGGCGCCCAGTCTATGATCATTCCCGGCCGTCGCAACCGACGCACGTAAGAGATCGCCATATCTGTAAACTGCCCGTAAAATAGCGACGAGAAATACGAGAAACTGCAGGTTTTCTTCCGGTGTCTTGCCGGGATCAAGCAGGTTGTTTCCATCGGAATCTTCCAGCGACCAGTTGTTATGCTTTCCACTACCGTTGATTCCGGCAAAGGGCTTCTCATGGAGTAAGAGTGATAAACCGCTTCGGTTGGCAACTTTTTTCAGCACTTCCATAATCAGCTGGTTGCGATCGGCGCCAATATTTGCTTCGGCATAGATCGGAGCAATTTCGTACTGATGAGGGGCAACTTCATTATGTCGTGTCTTAGCCGGAATTCCGAGTTTATAGAGCTCCGTTTCAGCGTCCTGCATAAACGACAGAACACGCTCTTTTATGGAACCAAAGTAATGGTCTTCCATCTGCTGACCCTTTGGCGGCTGAGCCCCTAATAGAGTTCTGCCGGTAATCTGCAAATCCGGACGCAGAGCAAAAAACGACCGGTCGATCAGGAAATATTCCTGTTCGGTTCCGATAGTTGTCACAACCCGGGTGGCTGACTTGTTACCAAATAATTTCAGGATTCGGAGCCCACTGTTTTTAATGGTTTCCATAGACCGCAGCAGCGGTGTTTTTTTATCCAGCGCATCACCATTATAACTGATGAAAACCGAAGGGATACACAAAATGCCGCCCTTTGGATTATCCATGATAAATGCCGGGCTCGAAGCGTCCCACATTGTATAGCCACGAGCTTCAAAGGTCGAACGCCGGCCGCCGCTGGGAAAAGAAGAGGCATCGGGTTCACCCTGGACTAACTGGTTAGCGCTGAAACGTTCAACTACAATTCCGCCCTTATCAATTTCCAGAAACGCGTCGTGCTTTTCGGCGGTTAATCCGGTTAGCGGCTGAAACCAGTGAGTGAAATGGGTAACCCCTTTTTCGATGGCCCACTCTTTCATAGCATGAGCGACTGAATCGGCGATGCTCATGTCCAGCTTGGCGCCTTTGCGAATCGTATCACGGAGTTTGAGATATACCTCTTTTGGTAATTTTTCACGCATAACTTTATCGTTAAACGAGTTGACGCCGAAATAACTAGTGGAATTGTTGGCAGGTTGATTTTGCTTAACATTACCATTTTTAGCGATATTTAAAATAGCGAGTTTTCGGGAATTAACACTGTTTTTGTTTGACATAATCTCTCCGTTGGTTTACATCTTTACTATCATTATTTAAGTTTTCACCTATTAAAATTAGCGAAAAACGTCTGCGCAATTAATCCGGCGATTGGTGGAAAAAAGAATGTTGAAGACAGTCGGATAAGTGTGAATTTCCAGCCCAGAATCCCGACTTCCATTGGCAATCGGGCAACCGCCCACAGCGACCAGCTGGTTAGAAAAGCAACCATCGTCCCGGCCCCGGATTTCAGCAGTCCCGCAATAACCGGATAACTGACATAGGGGCCTCCGGGAGTCAATCCGCCGGCGATTGTCCCAATCAGAATGCCCCGTAATCCGGATTCCGCTCCGACCCACCTGTTCAGCAAATCCTGAGGAAGGAGCGCCTGGATCATTCCGGCTACGATAAAGGCAAATATCAAGAGCGGCAACACCTGGATTGTCATGGTTAATGCCGATTGCATACCGGTGATGTGCAAGCTGCCGCCTTTTCTATATCCGATAAACACTAAGATCAATGCTATAGACGCCATGATAATGGTAGGAACAAGCATTTGCTTCCCTTTCTTTTTGCGCTTAACAGCCGGAATATTTTGTAAATCTTTTACTTTCATGCCTGATAAAATGCTACACTTGTCGGAAAGTTACAAAATAAAAACAAAAAAGTATTTAAGAAAAATATAAAATGATAAATGATAAATGCAAAGTGCAAAAGGTCCCTCGTTCCCTCGTTCCGGGGTTGTACTCCGGAACGGATAACGGGGAGCAGGCAACAGAGCACAGCCCTGTTGCCAGGGACATGACAAAAGGATTTGATCTAAGAACAAGGATCAACGAATGTTAATTTCAGAGTAACCCCATGTTTCAACTTGGGGACGAATTCCACCAGGGCAGAGCAAAGAGTAACCCCGCATTTTAATGCGGGGATAAGAAACTACACCACCTTTTCTTAACCACTTCTCCCGCAAGGGATGCTCCACCAGGAGTCCCTTGGACCTACGGCAAGTGGTTTATTGAATAAGACTCAGACAGGAGTGTCTGAGATACAAATATCCCTCGTTCCGAGGCTCTTACTCGGCAACCGATACGTAGCCCATCAGACGGTAGAATGAATTTGTTAATCCCCCACGGGGAAATCTTTCCAGGGGGAGCAAATGTATTACAATACTAAAACCGCTACGCGGTATCCTCGTTTGCTCGGATATATTTTGAAACATCGGCAGGATATCGCTTTTTCAGAAGTTGCCCGTAGGGCATCAAGTACTGTAGTAGCAAAGCTCGAAATCCAAGGGGGTGAAGGTTGTGCGCCATGTTTCCGACGGGAAGACCTGTCAGGTTTATTTTCTTCCACT
>JAUSPJ010000177.1 GCA_030655795.1 Fidelibacterota bacterium
GACTCATGCTCGAAATTGAGCTTGAAAGAACGCGCAAAGTTAATGCTTTTACATTGAAATAAAAACCACTTCCGGCTGATAACGGTGCTTGCGCTTGGACAGATAAAGTCTTAGATTTTTGCGGTTTAAAAATTGAAATAATCCTGGAAAGAAACAATATGGCAGAAACAAAAAACAATGGCGATGTTGCGCTTGTTAAGCAATTATTTAAAACCCGGGACGTGTTAAACAGAGAATTAGGCAAGGTCATTATCGGACAGAGGGATATTATCGACCAGTTGCTGATAGCGCTGCTGTGCCAGGGACACTGCCTGCTGATCGGTGTGCCCGGTCTGGCCAAAACGCTACTGATTAAAACGCTTTCTCAGGTACTGGATCTGACGTTCAAGCGAATTCAGTTTACGCCGGATCTGATGCCTTCGGACATCACCGGGACAGAAGTGATCGAAGAGGATAAAAGCAGCGGGAAGCGGGAATTCCGGTTCTTCAAAGGACCGATTTTTGGCAATATCATCCTGGCGGATGAGATCAACCGAACACCCCCGAAAACCCAGGCAGCGCTGCTGGAAGCCATGCAGGAACACCACGTCACCGCCGCCGGTAAAACCTATGTGCTGGAGGAGCCCTTTTTTGTATTGGCAACCCAGAACCCGATCGAGCAGGAAGGGACGTATCCGTTGCCTGAAGCCCAGCTGGACAGGTTTATGTTCAGTCTGAAGGTGGACTATCCATCCTTTGAAGAAGAAATTGATATTGTCAAATCGACGACCTATGATGTTGCTGCGGCTGTTGAAACGGTTATAAAACGTGATGAGATCATTGCTTTCCAGCATTTGGTCAAGCGGGTGCCGGTGGCGGACAACGTCATTGAGTTTGCCGTAAAACTGGTTACGGCTTCCCGTCCAAATGGAAATAATACACCGGATTTTATCAATAATTGGGTGGAATGGGGCGCCGGCCCACGGGCGTCACAATATTTAACCCTGGCTGCTAAAACCAATGCCGTTTTGGATGGCCGGCCGACACCGAATATTGATGATGTGATTAAGATTGCCAAACCGGTGCTGCGCCATCGGATTATTCCGAACTTCAATGCCGAATCCGACGGCATTGATACGGATATTATCGCTGAAAAACTGATTGAAACTCTCCGGTAATCAGCGGCATGCTTGATAAAACCGCCGATAAACGAAAATACCTGAACCCGGCGACGATTGCCCGTCTGGATAACATGGCATTGCGGGCGCGCCTGGTGGTAGAGGGATTTATTCTCGGATTGCATAAAAGCCCTTATCATGGTTTTTCGGTGGAATTTGCCGAGCATCGTCCCTACAATCCCGGTGATGAAATCCGGCACATCGACTGGAAACTTTTTGGCAAAACCGACCGGTATTATATTAAACAGTTCGAAGAAGAAACGAATCTCAAATCCTATATTTTGCTGGATAAAAGCGGGTCGATGAAATACGCATCCGGGGCAATAAGCAAATTGAGTTACGGTTCCTATCTGGCCGCGGCTCTGGCCTATTTAATGCTGAAACAGCAGGACGCCGTCAGTCTGACGCTGTTCGATGACCAGGTTCGCGATTTTCTG
The DNA here is from genome assembly GCA_030655795.1 of Fidelibacterota bacterium. Lineage (GTDB taxonomy): Bacteria > Fidelibacterota > UBA2242 > UBA2242 > UBA2242 > B118-G9. The sequence goes on from JAUSPJ010000177.1 coordinate 1,595, forward strand.
CCGCCGGTAGCCAAAAAGAGCCATCTCAACCAGGTGCTCGCTGCACTCGAAAGAATAGAGGCGGGCGCCGAAACCCGCATCGCGCCCCAATTGCACGAATTGGCTGAAAAGTTGAAAAAACGGGGATTGATCGTACTGATTTCCGATTTGCTGGATGAGCCGGATGACGTGATAAACGCTCTGAAACATTTTCGACACAAACGGCACGAAGTCATCCTTTTTCATATTCTGGACCGCCAGGAGCTTGAGTTTTCGTTTAATCGTCAGACCCGTTTTGTGGACCTGGAAACTTCCCAGCATATAAATACCGAACCCTGGCATATTCAGGAAGCCTATCAGGGCCTGATCCGGCAATTTATTGAGAATTATAAAGTCCAATGCCGGGCAAATAACATTGACTATGTTACCCTGATTACCGATCAGGATATGGACCTGGCGTTGAGCGAATACCTGCGAAAACGAACCCGGATCGGGTAAATACCCAACAGCTTTATACGATATAGATTCTGCGGGAATAACCCTGGTGGAATAGCATATAAACAACAATACTCCAGTACTCCAATTCGGACAAAAAAAGCCGACCATACCGATCGGCTTTTTATTATTTTAAGGAAGCAGAATAATTAGCGCAGACTTTTTTCAATCTGCCGGTATTCTTCTGCTTCGTCTTTGCGACCCTGATTATATAGAGATTTCCAAAGCAGCGTATACCCGAAAACATATTCGGGGTCCAACTCGATCATCCGGCGGGCATAGTCTTCAGTCATGATCCAGTCTTCTGCCTGAAATGCAGAACTGGCAATGCTTTGCAGTACCTTGATATCATCAGGATTTTCGATGAGTACTTTATTGAATTGATACTGAGCTGATTCATAATCGCCTAATTTGTAGTAGATCTGTGCAAGCAGGTACATAATATCCACGTCGGTTGGATAGTCTTCAGCCAGTTTTCTGGCGACTTCCCTGGCTTCATCCAGGCGGTCCAGCTGTGCCAGAAACAGGATTCTCAGTTCCTGCGATTTTACGGATTCCGGATGGTCTGTCAGCACATCATTTAATGTTGCCAATGCCTTATCCTTCTGATCCTGATCAAACAGAATCTGGACATAATATAAAACGACATCTTCATCATAGAGACCCGAATTCAGTACTTTTTCAGAAGATATGATCAGTTTAGCAGTGTCGTCCAGCATATAATAGCATTTTATTAATGCGCTATAGCTGCTTACTTCGTCATCGCGAATCTCCAGAGCTAAAAGGAACTTCTCGGTTGCTTCACTCAGTAGAGAATCTTTTTCAATCGGTAAAATTGCTTTAATTGCTTCATTGAATTTATTGGCGCCCTGCGAATGAATTTCCGCCCACAGACGTTTCAGTTGGTCATCGGCGCTGATTCCGCCGGGATAAACGTAATTGGGATCGATCTCTTTAACTTTTTTGAGATACTTTTTTGCCTTAATCCATTCTCTTCTCTGAATGTGTACCTGGACAGCCAGCAGGAATGGGACTTCAGGATTCATGGGTTCCTTTTCAAGGGCGATCAGCAGCTGCTCCTCAGCCGCATCAATATTGTTTTGCTGAAAATACACTTTTGCAGAGGTCACTTCGGGACTCTGACAGGAGGCCAGGAAAAATGATAGCAGCAGAAACAATGCGAGTGTGCTTAAAAGGATTCTAAGTTTCATTCGATAACTCCTCTATGTTCTTAAATTAACAATGAAATTTATCATTCAAATATCTACTTTTCAAGTAAGATATTATGAAAAATAATAGGGTTTTCTAAATACACCCTTTTCAGTTATTATTCCGCAAATAAGTTCATTTGTGGTTACATCGAAGGCAGGCGAAATCGCCGGGCTGGTGAAAGGAGCGATTTGTGTTCCGAATACATTTCGAACTTCATTACCATTACGTTCTTCAATAATGATCTGTTGACCGGATTGGATATTTGGGTCGATTGTGGATGAGGGCGCGGCCATGTAAAACGGGACATTGTGATAATTAGCCAGAACCGCCAGTCCGTAAGTGCCGATTTTATTGGCGGCGTCCCCGTTGGCGGCAATCCGATCGGCTCCGACGATAACAGCATCGATTTTTCGGGTGGACATGATATAGGCGGCCATATTATCGCAGATTAAGGTATGCGGCACCTTTTCTTCGGACAGTTCCCAGGCGGTCAGCCGCGCTCCCTGCAATAGAGGCCGGGTTTCATCGACGTAAACGTGGATATCCTTACCGAGTTGCTGAGCGGTAATGATGACTCCCAGCGCTGTTCCGAGACCGCCGGTGGCCAGACCGCCGGTATTGCAGTGGGTCAGGATATTGGCCTTTTCCGGGATGATACTCTGTCCGTGCCGGCCGATGGCCTGACACATTTCAATATCTTCCCGGTGAATAGCCAGGGCTTCCCGGTACAATCTGTCCCAGATGTCGGGAACAGGTTGATTTTTCATCGATTCAGCGACAGTCTTCATTCGATTCAGCGCCCAGGACAGGTTCACGGCTGTCGGTCGGGTGCCGTTTAAAAGTATCGAAATTTCATTCAGTTTTTCGAAAAACAGACCGGATGTCGAATTGATAAATGGTTTTAATCCAACGATCAGTCCGGCGGCCGCTGCGATTCCGATTGCCGGCGCGCCCCGGATTACCAGGCGTTTAATTGCGCCGGCCATGTCGAGATGATTTTTTATCTCAATCCGTTTGTATTCGACGGGCAGCAGGGTTTGATCAACGATAAAGAGCCGATCGTTTTCCCAGAACAGTGGTTTAATCATCAGATATCTCTGTCTAAATTGTTACAAGCGTTCGCAGAGCGTTAAACCGCAATTCAATCTGTTTCTGATCCAGTTGAGTCAGACCATCGGTGCTGAATTTTTCTACCACAAAAGAGCCCATTACACAGCCATAGACAAGTGCTTTTTTCAATGTGGTAAAATCAATTTCTTTGCAGGTTGTCAGATAGCCCATCAGCCCTCCGGCGAAACTGTCGCCGGCGCCGGTTGGATCGCTAGCCTGTTTCACCGGAAATGCCGGTGAGTAAAACAATTCGGTGTTGTAGCTGAGGAAAGCGCCGTGCTCGCCTTTTTTAATAATGATATGTTGTGGCCCCATCTCATGAAGTTTTTCCAGGCCGGCCAGCAGATTGGTCTCTTTCGTTAAAAGAGTGAGTTCACTGTCATTGATAATCAGCAGATCAACTTTCCGGATAACGTTTAGGAGATCGTCGAGTTTAGTATTTATCCAGAGATTCATCGTATCCAATGCAATATATTTCGGATCTTTAATCTGATCAAGCACTTCTAATTGCAGGGATGGCTGGATATTACCCAGAAAAAGAAAGGGTGTTTGACGGTACTCCCGCGGAATGACCGGTTTGAAATCCGCAAAAACATTTAAATCCGTGTACAGCGTATCGCGCTGATTTATATTTTCGTGATAAACACCGCCCCAGCGAAATGTTTTGCCTTCGACAATTTCCAGTCCGCGAATATCAATTTTATGCTGCCGCAGCATCGTGAGCGCTTCTTCGGGAAAATCCTTTCCCGCAACCCCCACCATCCGTGGAGATGTAAAATGTGAGGCTGCCATTGAGAAAAAAACCGCACTACCACCAAGAGCATTTTCACGTTTTCCAAAAGGTGTCTCAACGTCATCGAAGGCAACAGACCCGACCACCAACACTGAATCGTTCATATAAATTCCGTCTAAATAATTATCAAATTTACATGAAAAGGTACAAAATTTCGGTTTTGTTTCCAATATTCTAAATCATTGGTAAATTAAACCCATGAAATACCAGTATTGTTACAACTGTGGAACGGAAACTGTAAGCAAAAAAATTGACGGACGAAAACGCTCATATTGTGAGAGTTGTGGTATTCCGTTATATGAAAATCCGGTCCCATCGGTGGCAGTTGTCCTGACCGATCCGGATCGACGGATTTTACTCGTCCGCCGCAGTGCGGAACCGGGAATCGGTGAATGGTGTCTTCCGGGCGGGTTTATCGAAATTGGGGAAACACCCTCCCAGGCGGCAGTCCGGGAACTCCGGGAAGAAATTGGAGTTGAGATTGAGCCGCCGCAATTGCTGAGTGTCGGTTCTCATCTGAACGGGTATTACGGAGACGTGCTGATCATTGGATTCAGCGCTGATGTCAATCCTGCCGATCCATTAGTTCCCGGTGACGATGTCAGTGAAGCCGTCTTTTTTCCGATAAATGACCGACCGCGAATGATTTTCAAGGTGCATGAAGAATTTGTTGAATTATGGCAAAGAAGTAATGAATAAAACTGCCGATAAAAGCCGGGTTCTGGTTGCTATGAGTGGCGGCGTGGACAGCTCTACGGCAGCTTTTTTACTAAAAGAACAAGGCTATCAGCCCGAAGGGGTAACCTTTAAGCTCTGGTGCCACGGGGCTGATGACCGGTACCGGGAAATTGTGCAGAGGGCCCGGACTATTTGTTCGAAAATAGGAATTAAACACCACGTACTGGACATTGAAAAGGAGTTCAAAGAGACCGTCGTTCAGCAGTTTGTCGATGATTATTTGTCGGGAATTACACCCAATCCCTGTGTTTATTGTAACCGCACAATCAAATGGCGGCACCTGCTTGCGACGGCTTATCGACTGGAAATCCCCTATGTGGCAACCGGGCATTATGTCCGGCTTGAAAAAAATGTGCTGTCCCGACGCTATGAGATTCTGAAGGGAATTGATCCGTCCAAAGACCAGTCCTATATGCTCTGGCAACTGTCCCAGGAAGCACTGGGTCGGACAGTGTTTCCATTGGGCTCTCGATTGAAAATCGATGTAAAAACGGTTGCCGGTAAATTGGGTCTGCACACTGCCAATCAAAAAGAGAGTCAGGATGTCTGTTTTCTGCCGGACAACGATTACCGGGAATTTTTACAGTCTTTCAGTCCGGAGCGAATTGCAGGCATTTCCCGGGGTGAATTGGTCGATGAAAATTCAAATGTCCTTGGCTATCACGACGGTTTTCATAATTTTACAATCGGCCAGCGTAAGGGCTTCAAAATGGGTTTTTCAAAACGGAAATACGTGAAGGAAATTGATGCCGTGAACAACCGGGTTGTCATTACGGATAATGAGCATCTTTTTAGCCGTCAGATGATTGTCAGAAATGTGAATTGGGTTGGTACAATGCCGGAAAAAACGATTGAAGGAACTGTCAAAATCCGCTACAATCATAAAGGTGTCCGAAGCATCGTAAAAGCCATAAGTGAAGATCGGTATTTAGTTGAATTTGCGGAGCCGCAGCTGGCGGTAACTCCCGGTCAGTCGGCGGTTTTATATCAGGATGACCGCTTGATAATGGGCGGAATTATTGTTGGCAACGACAAACCAAATTACCAGGAATTAAACCATGAATAAAAAAATCCGTGTGTCGACTATTTTGAAAAGGAAAAAGGATGGTGTAAAAATCACGGCGTTGACTGCTTATGACTATACCTTCGGTTACCTGATGGACGAAGCCGGCGTCGATCTGATTCTGGTCGGTGATTCCTGCGGCAATGTCTGCGCCGGTTATGAGACGACCCTTCCGGTCACGGTGGACGAGATGATTTATCATACCCGCGCGGTGCGCCAGGGCGTGAAACAGGCTTTACTGGTTGCGGATATGCCGTTTATGTCCTACCAGGAAACTCCGGAACAGGCCCTGCATAATGCCGGCCGGTTTATGAAGGAGGGCGGCGCAGAAGCAGTGAAAGTGGAAGGCGGCGAGCATATTTGTGAAACGGTTCGCCGAATGGTAAATATCGGAATCCCGGTGATGG
>JAUSPJ010000180.1 GCA_030655795.1 Fidelibacterota bacterium
CATTTGACGGGCCAATTGTGTATGTCTGCACAGAGCGTGGGCTTTATAAATCCGTTGACTGTGAAAACTGGGCGCTTTTCGATCCGGCTTTCGACTCGGATAAAAATGAATACCTCTTCTCCGAAGATGTCTATGCCGCCGGTGTAGACAAGCGGGAAGGAGTTTCCTATCTCTGGCTGGGTACGTCCGACGGGATCGCCAAAACAGCCAATGACGGTATCAGCTGGACCACCTACCGACAGTATCTTTCTACCAGTGAGGCCGGTCAGCCGGATATATACGCTTACCCAAATCCCTTTGCCCCAAATTTTCACAATGCCACCGGTGGCGACGGACATGTTCGCATTCAATATTATCTGGAAAACCCGGCCACCGTTAAACTGGAAGTGTTCGATTTTGCCATGGACCGGGTTTACGAAGGCGAACCTCACTATATTATCAATACCGAAGACAACAGCGAAGTCTGGAACGGCCGCAATCGCGCCGGTGATGTCGTCGCCAACGGCACCTATTTCTGTAAATTAACTATCAAAGAAAACGATAAGGAGACAGCACACTGGACAAAGCTTATCGTTGTAAAATAACCGGAATGAAACTTTTACAAAACACAATACTGTTTCTGGTCAGTATTACCATTATTAGCTCCGCTGATACCGGGGACAATGCCGGTTATGCCGGTTCTTTTTTGCGAATGGGACTGGGGGCCCGGTCGCTGGCAATGGGCAACGCCGGGGTGGCAGACAGTGAAAACGGATTTGCGGCCTATTACAACCCCGCCGGTCTCTCCTATCTGAAAGAGAGGCATCTGTCAACAACCTATTATTTCCTCAGCCTCGACCGTCAATTGCATTATGTTGGTCTTGCCTTTCCATTAAAACCAAGCGCGGGAATTTCGGTTGCCTGGATGCATGCCGGTGTTACCGACATTCAAGGCCGGACTTTCACCGGTGTTCCCGATGAAGTTTATAATACCGGTGAAAACGTCGTTTACCTGTCCTTTTCCAATGCTTTTCACCGCCGTATTTCGGTTGGTTTAAATTTCAAAATATTGAGTCACAACATGCTCGATCTGACCGGTAGCGGTCTCGGATTTGATATCGGCGTCTTACTGAAACCTTTTGACCGCATCTCCCTTGGCATTCTTTTAAAAGATATTGGCGCCGGCTACACCTGGAATACCCAGGATCTTTTTGGTGATCGGGGTGGTAATTATACCGATACATTTCCACAAATTTTAAAAATTGGCCTGGCCTACCGCCACAATTCTATCTTTGCTTTCATCGGTGATGTCGAACTCTCCGATAAACAGGATTACCGAGTCCATTTTGGCGGTGAGTACCTTGTCGGCGATATTCTTTTCCTGCGCATGGGCATGGACAATATCAATCCTACTTTCGGGGCCGGGTTGACCTATGGATTTATGAAAGATATTCAGACCCAGATTGACTACAGCGCCCTGATCGGCCTTGTCGGCGAGGGCAGCACCCACGTTTTTTCCTGGGAATTCAAGTTTTAGACATCACAGGTATATTAATGAAACAAAAAGCTCTGGTATTTACACTATTATTTTCTATGTTTTTTCATCCCCTAAACGCCGAACTGCTGAACAGCGGAATGGCCTTTTTACAAATTCCATCCTCCGCACAGTCGGCGGCCACAATGACGGTGTTTTCACAATCCGGCCAATCGCCCCTGGCCATATTTGAAAACCCCGTTGGGATCGGAAATACACAGACGACATTTGCACTTTCCCATCATTTCTGGTTTTCAGATATCAATATGGACGCATTGGCCTTTTCAATTCCCTTTAAAAAGTCTTTTATGGGTTTCGGATTGAATTATGTCCGAATCCCCGGTGTGGAAATTCGTGAAACACCGACCGATGAGCCGCTCGCTAATGTAGAGCCCCAGTACCTGGCTGCAGCGGCAGCCTATACCTGGTCACCGATCCCAAAAGTTACCATTGGTTTCACCGGCAAGTATCTCTATGAGCATTTGTACACTTACACCGACAACGGTTTTGCCCTTGACATTGCCGCTCGCTGGAACGCACCCAGTATGCTGGACGTCTCCTTCATACTGCAAAACATCGGATATCTTCGGTCAGACAATGACGAAAATAAACTTCCGGCAACTCTGACCATTGGTATCGTTCGGCCTGAAATATTTGAGGGCAATAATCTGAATGGCGCGATCGGTTTAAATCTTGGATCAAGCCTGGTTTCCGGTGAGGCGTTCGCTCAGGCCGGGGCCGAGCTGGATTATCGGGATTTATTGTCGATCCGGGGTGGTTTTGCCCACACCGGTTCCGAAAACCGCCAATCAATCGGATTCGGAATCCACCTGGAACGTTTTACATTTGATTATGCTTACTTGTTTATGCCGGAAGGGTTGAACAACCCGCATATTTTAACAATCAGCTACCAGCCCTGATCCGGAATATATCTAATCCAACTTAAATTTTATCGGAATCAATATATATACGCCGACATTCCGGTCGCGTTGTTTGGCGGGTTTGAATTTTGTCTTCCTGACAGCATCAATCGCGGCCTCGTCAAGTTCTGAATTAGGAATCCCTTGAACAATCCAGCACTTACTGACGTTTCCATTCTCATCAATAAAAGCATAAACTGATACAGTTCCGGAAATTCCCATTTCAATCGCCATCGGTGGATATACAGCGTTTTTTAAAATAGCGGCATAGCCGCCGATTGGTTCCGGCTCTTCTTCATGGGGTATGTATATAAATGTTGGCTGACGGGACGGTTCCTCCGGCGGCGCTTGTGTGACCCAGGAGAAATCATACTCTGTTAGATCTGTGCTGCCTTCTATAGTAATCTCTTCCACTAAATCATCATCCACGGCTTCCAGTGGAATTGAAGGTCTTTGTGGTCGCTGCGCCATCTCTTCCGGTGGCCGCACAATCGGAATTTTAACGACTGTGAAATCATCCGTTTTAAGATCGGCGCCGGCACGCTGTTTGTTCAATTTGGGTATCAGCGCAAACAGTAAAATAATGACCAGCAGATTAATGATTAAACTGATTCTTAAGACAATCGGATACCGAGATTTTAAATCAGACTTAGAAACCGGTTTGGTACCCATAATACCCCCTTAATAAAGACAAAATACAGTAGAATCTACTGCGTTTTATCTGTTTTTATGTTTAAAACCAATTCTTAATTAGTCTGTAATTTAAATATCACCGGAATTGAGATATATACGCCGACATTCCGGTCGCGCTGTTTGGCGGGTTTAAACTTAGTCTTTTTAATAGCGTTGATAGCGGCTTCGTCCAGCCCGGTATTGGGAACTCCTTTCAGGATAATGCATTCGGTTACCTTGCCGAATTCATTTACAAAGGCTTGAATAACAACTGTGCCTTCAATACCGGCTTCCTGGGCAATTTCCGGATAAATCACATTGCGCTGAATGGCTAAAAATCCGCCGATTGGTTCCGGCGCTTCATCGTATGGAATAAACCGTACCCGTGGACCATCATCATCTTCCGGCGGCGGCGGCGGTGCGTCCCAGGCTTCGTAGCTGGATATATCCGTCGTCATTTCAATGGTCACATCGTCCAAGAGATCATCATTTTCAACTTCGATTGGAATGGAAGGTCTTGACGGTGGTTTTGCGGCTTCCATCTGTTGTTCAATGACCGGAATATCGACTGTTTCGATTTCAATGCGAATCTCCTTCTGAACGTGATCTCCTTCGCCGGGCTTGGGTATCAGTGCAAACAGCAAGATCATGCCCAACAGGGTAAACACCAGACTGGCCCGCAATATCAGAGGGTATTTCAATTTAAGACTTACATCAGGATTTTGTCTTATAATCATTGTTTGTCCTTACATTGCTCTTGTGGAATAATTCACCGCAAGCGCATCCGCCAATCGTAATTCTTTGTGAATACTGCCCACCATTTCCATATTAACCAGTTCGTCGGCACGGAGCGATACAATCAGTTGCGGGTCGGTGGTTCTTTTTTCGTACATGATATTTCGAATACTTTGTGGCTGAACCAGTCTGCCATCGATAGAAATCATTCCTTCTTTGGAAACCCAGATATAGGTGACATGCACCCGGGATTCCAGTTTCTCGATCTGTTTTGCTTTAGGCAGCAGGACAGCCAACCCATCATGGGTTCTCAAAACGGACGAAACCATAAAAAAGAAGATCAGCATAAAAACGATATCCGGCATCGAAGCTGTAGGAATCGAAATTTTTATTTTGCTTTTTTTCTTGAATTGCATGCCCTATTCCTTATTCTCCGCAATCGAAATTACACGGGTCTTGGCCTGTTTTAGCTGATCAAGAACATCGATATACACTTTATACTTTGTGCGTGCGTGAGCTTTTACGGAAAAGACCATCTTGGGATTCTGCATCTGGAGAGTTTCGATCATCCCTTTAATTTCTCTGATTTCGACCTCTTTGTCATCCATCAAAACGGATCCGCGGGCATCGATAAGAATATTGGTAATATTCTTGCTGGACATTTCAATCTCTCCGCCTTCAGCCGGCAATACAATACCGATGCCCTTGTCCATATCGATCGTCGTGGCAACCATAAAAAAAATGAGAATCAGAAAGGCGATGTCCGCCAGGGAGCCCCCCGGAATTTCGGCTTCACGCACACCTTTTTTCTTCAATAAGCTCATAATTTACAGCTCTGAATTTTTCTTGGTTTCTTGGCTTGTCAGAGTATCAATTAAATTGATTGAATTCTCTTCCA
>JAUSPJ010000060.1 GCA_030655795.1 Fidelibacterota bacterium
CCTTAAGAGACGAATTGATGGTATTATTGCTCACTGCAAACAAAAACTAAAAACATCCTTCCTGGAAGGTATGAATAACAAGATCAAATTCAATAAAATAGTTTCCTTTTGCTTTAGGGATAGTGAATATTTTTTCTTAAAGATAAGGGCGTCTTTTGCTTAGTTCCATACTAATGTCGGAAGAACCATAAAAATAAACATCCTGAACATCATGTAAATCATGTCAAATAAGGAAAATACAATATGAGTAGAGAACGGAAAATCCTTGAGCTAAAAGAAAAGATTGACAAAGCCCAGCGCGGCGGCGGCGATCTGGCAATAGACAAACAGCACGAGCGTGGAAAGTTTACCGCCCGGGAACGAATCGATCTGTTGCTGGATAAAAACAGTTTTGAGGAAATGGATATGTTCCGGCTGCATGAATGTTCGGATTTCGACATGCAGAAGAAAAAAATCCTCGGTGACGGAATGGTCACCGGTTATGGCACCATTCACGGTCGCCTGGTTTTTGTTTATGCTTTTGATTTCACCGTCTTCGGTGGTTCGCTCTCCAAAACCGTAGCGGATAAAGTCGTCAAGGTCCTTGAAAAAGCGGCCAAAGTCGGTGCGCCGGTTATCGGTATTAATGATTCCGGCGGCGCCCGGATTCAGGAAGGCGTCGATTCATTGGCCGGTTACACGGAAATATTTTTACGAAATGTCCTTTACTCCGGGGTGGTTCCCCAGATCAGCGCGATTGTGGGACCCTGTGCCGGCGGAGCGGTCTACTCCCCGGCCTTGACGGATTTTATCTTTATGGTCCGGAAAACCGCCTATATGTTTCTGACCGGCCCGAAAATCGTCAAAACCGTCACCCACGAAGACGTCACCGCCGAAGAACTGGGCGGCGCCGATACGCACGCATCGAAAAGCGGCATTACTCATTTCACTTATGACGATGAAAAAAGCCTCTTTGAGGGGATTCGTACTTTAATCAACTATATTCCCCAAAGCAATATGGAAGAAGCGCCGGTCATTCCCAACCAGGATTCCCCGGATCGAATTGACGAGGAACTGAATTATCTCGTACCGGATAATGCCAATAAGCCCTATGATATGAAAGAAATTCTGGGTCGGATTCTGGACAATGGCGAATTCCTGGAAGTTCAGGCGTTATACGCACAGAATATTATTATCGGGTTTGGCCGCTTAAACGGAAAATCCGTGGGCATCGTCGCCAATCAGCCGAAATTTCTTGCCGGCGTTCTCGACAGCAATGCTTCCAACAAAGCCGCCCGGTTTGTGCGATTCTGTGACGCATTCAATATACCAATAATCACATTTGAAGACGTCCCCGGATTTATGCCCGGCACCGTCCAGGAGTTCAACGGCATCATCAAACACGGCGCAAAAATGCTCTACGCCTTTGCCGAAGCCACCGTCCCAAAAATCACTGTTATCACCCGCAAGGCTTACGGCGGTGCATTTTGTGTGATGAATTCCAAGCAGCTGCGGGGTGACTATACCTACGCCTGGCCATCGTCGGAAATTGCGGTCATGGGTCCGCAGAGCGCCAGTGAAATTATATTTTCAAAGGAAATCAAAGCGGCGGAAAAACCGGAAGAAAAATTGCAGGAAAAAATTGAAGAATACCGGGATAAATTCGCTAATCCCTACGTCGCAGCGGCAAAAGGGTATATAGATGAAGTGATCGAGCCAAAGATTACCCGCTATAAATTGATCAAAGCGTTGGAAATGCTGGCCAATAAACGGGATGACAACCCGCCCAAGAAACATGGCAATATTCCGCTGTAGGAGAAAATAATGATCGACAACATTATTCAAAACAACGGATTCAATATTGCGCTGAGTGGAATCATCGTCGTATTCGCCGGCCTGATCCTGATTGCAGTAACCATACACCTGTTCAATAAAGTTTTTGAACGGCTTCATCACAGAGCCGATAAAACGGCTACACAAGCAGATACTTATCCGCCGACAAGTGTGAAGAAAGTCCTGCAATTAGCGGATGATGAATTGGTTGCCATCGCTACCGCGATTGAATGCTACCGAAAAATTCATTTTGAATCGCTGCAAACCCAGATCACCTTTAAACGTGGCGAACAGCAGACCGTCTGGAAAAGCGGCCAGAAATTCGGACAGCGGCTAAATATTATCAAAAGGACATAAAGAAGGTATTCCCAATGAGAGAAAAGACCCTGAAACTGGAGATAAACGGAAAAGAATATTCGGTTACGATCAACGAATTCAGCGCTTTTGAGGCGGTTGTTACATTGAACGATAAGACCTATACGGTAGGGCTCAAGGACCTCGGTCTCGAACAGGTATCCGATCTGCAACCCAGGAGCGTTGTTGAGACTACTGTTGCTCCGCCATCTCTGATAACGAGTCAAGCGCCCGTCGTATCTTCCGCTTCGGCGCCACAAAAATCAAAAGCCGTTGCCGGCGCCTCATCGATTGTCGCTCCGCTGCCCGGTTTAATTCTGAAGATTCACGTCAAACCCGGCGATGCTGTTAAGGCCGGGCAGAATCTTGTGGTCATGGAAGCCATGAAAATGGAAAACGACGTTCAGGCCCCTGGTGACGGATCAGTCAAATCCATTCTGATCAAAGAAGGTGATTCGGTAATCGAAGGCGACGTCCTGATTGAAATAGCATAGGGAGTAAATTGTAATGGATATGATTCTTCAGATTATCGAGACCACCGGATTTGCAAACCTGCAATGGGGCAACGTTATTATGATCGTCGTTGGGTGCATTGCAATCTACCTGGCAATTGTTAAAAAATATGAGCCACTGCTCCTGCTACCGATCGGATTTGGCGTCATCGTCGGAAATATCCCCTATATTTCCGGATTACCGTTGGGCGTCTATGATACAGTGGCAAACGGCGCTCCCCAAAACAGCGTCTTCAGCCTGATTTATTATGGAGTCACGTCGGGTGTTTTCCCACCATTGATTTTTCTCGGGATCGGCGCTATGACAGATTTTTCGTCACTGATATCCAACCCCAAATCTGTACTTCTCGGGGCCGCGGCTCAGATTGGTATCTTTGTGACCTATCTTGGCGCCTTAATGCTTGGATTTACAAACCTGGAAGCTGCGTCCATTGGTATTATCGGCGGCGCCGATGGGCCGACATCGATTTTTCTAGCGTCGCAATTGGCGCCTCACCTGCTGGGGCCGATTGCTATCGCAGCCTATTCATACATGGCCCTGGTTCCTTTGATTCAACCGCCAATTATGAAACTGCTGACCACGGAAAAAGAACGGAAAATCCGGATGAAGCCCGCCCGCAGAGTAAGCCAGCGGGAAAAAATCCTCTTTCCTATCATTGTGGTTATTGTCGCCGCCCTGATCGCCCCGGGTTCTTTGCCACTAGTCGGGATGTTAATGCTGGGTAATTTACTGAAAGAAAGCGGGGTCACGGACCGTCTCAGTAAAACCGCCGGAAATTCCCTGCTGAACATTTGTACAATTTTACTGTCCTTTGCCGTCGGCGCCAGTACCCAGGCAAGCCGGTACGTGGAGAGCGTCAATGTCGGATTTTTGACCCCAAAGGCGCTGGGTATATTTTTTCTGGGGCTTTTCTCTTTCAGTATCGCAACATTTGGCGGATTGGTTTTTGCAAAATTCATGAATCTCTTCCTGAAAGAAAAAATAAACCCGCTGATTGGGGCTGCCGGTGTTTCGGCTGTACCGGATTCCGCCCGGGTTGTCCAGCATTTCGCCCGCCAATACGACAAGGATAACTACCTGCTGTTCCATGCCATGGCGCCGAACGTGGCCGGAGTGATCGGATCGGCGATTGCCGCCGGTGTATTTATCGCAATTTTCAGATCATAGATATTAAACCAAATATAAATGAATGACTGAGTTAACGCCGCTTGCTTCACCCACTGATAATCTCATTTAAGCCACTGATTATTTCGTTAAGTTCCTCTGGAGATATTGCACCGATTTTCGTTCCAAGTCTTTCGGTTGA
>JAUSPJ010000186.1 GCA_030655795.1 Fidelibacterota bacterium
CATTAATACAGATATCCACGGATTTTCCCGTTTGAAACTCCCGAAAATCAAACTGATTCTGATTTAATCCTCTCGGTATTTTTCTGAAATTCATATTGACAGTAGGCGTATCCTTAAATACAGACAAAAGATGGTTTTGAATCGGAACCAATTCCTTGTTCAATGCTGCTAAAATTAATACGTTCAATAATATCTGGAATTATTCGCTGTCGTCTTCGTCAACGATTTTGTTACCGGCAATTGCCTTTCCCCAGGACTCGGAATCCAGTAATTCATACCAGCCGCAGCTGTTGCATATTTTAAAATATGTTTTCTTGCCGAAATATGAATTTTTACGGTAGACAATTTCGCTGGAACACTGTTCACACTTCTCATCGATTTTGGAATCGTAGGGCTGTGTGTTTGATTTTTTCTTCCTTGCATTAAATTTTTCGGTCATCTGTTCAAATCTCCGGTCAAGGTTCGCCTGTAGTCTAATTCACATAATATGTTGGGGCATATCGTTTATGGATAAAACACTGCTCTGTATCCTAACAAAATTCTTATATCTGAAGCGGATTGTCAAGTGTTTCTTTTACTGGGAAGCATGTAATTTCTTGTGGAAGCATAAAAAAATGGCTCACCCTTGATCGCCGTTGCATAATTATCCGCAATGTTGTAAATTTTTTCCGCTTTTTAACGCCATCCTAGCTCAGTTGGTAGAGCAGCTCATTCGTAATGAGCAGGTCGTCGGTTCGACTCCGACGGATGGCTCAAGACTTTATCATCTAAATATAACGAGCAGGTTGTCGGTTCCCTGCCCGACTGATGGCCAACATCCAAATCATACAATCGCGTTTACGCACTACTGCATAACAACCAGCTTGCAGGTCCTGGTAAACTGTTGATTTTCAGATTAAAGGGATTCGGGTAATTTGAAAATATTATCATTCTCATCGGTTACCAAAATTCACCGAATTAATGATGGCTTTTACTTATCTGCATTGTAAAGGCAAAAAACAGCAACACCGCAGCTGTTCCAATCAAAGCCACCCCTATAATACTGCTGCCCTGAAATAGTTCTCCGGTTCCGAAAAACAGAAATATAACCCCGGCGACAGCACAGAATATTCTCAGAGACAGAAGCCGACGGCGCCTGATTTTATGTTTATGATGACGTGATCCCATCTCAACCCCTCCAATTTTCAACGTACGGGAAATACTCGATATTGTCAAGCAACATTATGATCGCGTATGTACAATTGCCCGCAGGCCGCCGCGATATCCTGGCCCTTACTGCGCCGGACAGTCACAACAAAGGGCGCCCGATAGAGATGTTTCAGGAAATTATTAAGGTTTTGCTCTGACGGTGATTTATATGGTAAAAATTCGTTTTCATTGTAGGGAATCACATTAATCTTGCAGGGAACCTGAGCAAGCAGACCGATCAGTCGTTTCGCGTCCTGCTCGGAATCATTAAAACCGTCGATCAGGATATATTCAAACGTAATTTGTCGGCGCGACAGCTTTGTATAATACTGAATCGCGGCCAGCAAATCGCGCAATGGGTATTTCCGGTTGATCGGCACCATCTCATCCCGCTGTGTATCGGTAGTACCGTTCAGCGAAACCGCCAGTTTATAGCGATGACCTTCTTCGGCAAAGCGGCGGATTTCCGGTGCAATGCCGGCCGTGGAGATGGTAATCCGGCGTGCAGCGATTTCCGGTCCGAGTTCACTGTTTAATAAAGACGCTGCCTTGATTACATTCTCATAATTCAGAAAAGGTTCGCCCATACCCATAAACACAATGTTCGTGGCTTTCGCATCCAGATCATTTTGAATCAACAGAAGCTGATCGATGATTTCTCCGCTGCTCAAGTGACGTTTAAAGCCCATCACTCCGGTGGCGCAACAGGGACAGGCAATCGGGCAGCCCCCCATCATTGAGAGACAGACCGTTATGCGTTTGCCTTCCTCCATATACACCGCTTCAACGGCCTGACCGTCATTCAGGCGAAACAGGTATTTGATACTATTATCCAGATGCGATTCGACTTTTTCATGAATGCCGAGCAACGATAACGACGCTGTATCCACCAGCTTCTCCCGCAATCCCTTTGACAGGTTCAGCATTTCATCAAAGGACCGAACATTTTTCTTGTACATCCACTGGTAAATCTGCCGGGCGCGAAAGGGTTTTTCACCGATTTCGGCAATCCAGGATTCCAGTTCGTTTAGTGTTAATCCTTTGAGGATCGTTTTTTCTGTCATCGTCATTCCAGTCCGGCCCCAAATTAATTCTTTTCCAGTGCAATTTAAAAGAAAAACCTTCACGTCATTTCACGGAATAGCTGTTTATCTGCATTGACATTCACCCCGCTCCCCAATAAATTAAGCTCCAAATGAAATTGTTAGTTCGATTCTGTCCGTTCATAATACTACCTTTAATTACATCCCTGTCGGGGCAATCCCTGGCCGTTATACGGGAATACAAAACCGACAATAATCTGATTGATGTTATTGTCCTATCTGACACAAACAGTATTGAACCGCAGCTCTTCATTCACAACGATCGATTTACCGACGCCCAAACCGGGAAAACCGTCAACGATATTTCCGCCCGGCAATTTCTTGCCGTGTCGGAACACAAGCGGCTGCTGGGGAT
Source organism: Fidelibacterota bacterium (assembly GCA_030655795.1). Classification (GTDB taxonomy): domain Bacteria; phylum Fidelibacterota; class UBA2242; order UBA2242; family UBA2242; genus B118-G9. The sequence continues at coordinate 2,647 of JAUSPJ010000186.1, forward strand.
ATTCTCACCTGAAAAAGCATCCGCCAACCGGACCGAACCCCGGCAATTTGAGTTCTCCGCTTTTTCATCAGAGAACCACCCGGATTTTACAATTCATGAACAATATATCGACAACGGCAAAC
>JAUSPJ010000196.1 GCA_030655795.1 Fidelibacterota bacterium
GTGAAAAGGGTAAAAAGATGCTCAAACTGGAGAAAAGTCTCTGGATTTACACGCCGGAGCCCAGTGACCGGATCATTACTATTTCCGGTCATCTCCTGCGGCAATCAATCATGGGCTCGGATATGTCCTATGAAGACATGATGGAAAGCAACGAACTGCGCGTCAATTATGACGCTAAAGTGTTGGGTAAGGAGACCTACAATAATCGCGATTGCTGGGTGCTGGAATTGACGGCGACGAACAATGCAGTCGCCTATCATTCCCGCAAAATCTGGGTGGATGCCGGACGCTGGCTGCCGTTGAAGGAGGAGCGCTTTGCCAAAAGCGGCAAGTTGCTGAAAAAAACCGAAATTCATGAGGTCTTCCTGCAAGACGGGCGCTGGTTTCCGAAACGGATGACATTCAAGGACATGCTCTCACGTGGTGAAGGGACGGAGTATATTATCGATTCCATCGATTTCAATGTCGATATCCCGGAATTCCAGTTTACGAAAGCGGCATTGCGAAAATAGTCACTGATTGACGCTGATAACCCTAATATGAACCTTGCGAAGGTTTCAAACCTTCGCAAGGTTTTGTAATTAATCGTGTAAAAATCATTGGATTTCTGGATATACTTTGTAAATTCTCCCCCGCCGAGAGGAAGGAAGTATGACAAAATATTTATTAATTGTAGAATCTCCATCAAAAGCCCGGACAATCAAAAAATACCTGGGAAAAGATTTTCAGGTGCTGGCTTCGGTAGGTCACATCAAGGATTTGCCGGAAAAGGAACTTGGGATTGATATTCAAAAAGATTTTAAACCGAAATATGTGACTATACAGGGTAAAACTAAAATTATCCAGCAGCTTAAAACTGCCGCTAAATCCGCTGAGACGGTCTATCTGGCTCCCGACCCTGACCGTGAAGGGGAGGCGATTGCCTGGCATATCGCCAATTCGCTGAAGGTCCCGGATAGCCAAATTCTGCGGGTGCTGTTTAATGAAATTACCTATAGCGGGATTCAATACGGGATTAAACACCCGCGTAAAATTGATATCAGCCTCGTCAATGCACAGCAGGCCCGCCGGATCGTGGATCGTCTGGTTGGTTATCAGGTCAGCCCTTTTCTGTGGAAAACCCTGTACGGGGGGCTCAGCGCCGGCCGGGTGCAGTCGGTTGCCTTGCGCATCATTTGCGAACGGGAAGCCGAAATTGTAGCCTTTATTCCCCGTGAGTACTGGGACCTTAGCGCTGATTTTGAAACCGAACATCGGGAAATATTTACCGCCAGGTGCATTAAAATTGATAATAAAAAACCGATGATTTCGAATCGGGATGAGGTTGAAAAACATCTGGAAGCGCTGAAAAGCGCCCTTTTTTCCATCAAATCGATTGAAGAAAAAGAGGTTTCCAAATCTCCATCGCCGCCGTTTATCACGAGCACATTGCAGCAGGATGCAACCAAACGATTTCGGTTTCCGCCGGCCAAAACCATGCGGATTGCCCAGCAGCTGTATGAGGGCATCGATATTGGTGGTGAGCTGGTGGGATTGATCACTTACATGCGTACCGATTCGGTTAGGATTTCCAAGGAAGCGATTACCGGTGTCCGCGAATTTATCGGAAAGCAGTACGGGGCTGATTATTTACCGGCCAATCCACGATTTTTTAAGACCAAGAAAAAGAATGTCCAGGATGCACATGAAGGTATCCGGCCGACCCGCTTTGATCTCTCGCCGGAGGCAATCGATCAGTATTTGTCGCCGGACCAGAAAAAAGTTTACCGGTTAATCTGGAATCGTTTCGCGTCCTGTCAGATGACAGCCGCCCGGTACAAACAGCGCAATGTCGATGTGGCTGCCAATAATTATCTGTTCCGGGCAAGCAGTACCGAATTACTGTTTGATGGCTACCTGCGGGCCTGGCGCGAAGAGGCGCGTGAAAACGAGTCTCCCCGCTTACCGCTGGAAATCGTTCAGGGCGAAAACCTGCAACTATTAAAACTCAATCCGGAACAAAAATTTACCGAACCGTCTGTTCGCTTCAATGAAGGCACATTAATAAAAGAACTGGACAATCTCGGAATCGGCAGACCGAGCACCTATGCCTCCATATTATCCACGATATTGACCCGCAAATATGTGGAGCGAGTTAAAGGTTCACTGCAACCGACGGAATTGGGACAGACAGTAAATTCACTATTGACAGACAATATGCCGGAGATTTTTAATGTCAAGTTCACGGCTCTGATGGAAGAAGAACTGGACAATATTGAGGGGAACAAGAAAGACTGGCTGGATGTCATCCGTGAGTTTTATAATCCCTTTGAAAAATCCCTGGGCAAACTGGACGCTAAGACAAAGCAGATAAAAGAAAATCTTCAGGAAGTTACCGAAGAAAGATGTAATCTCTGCGGCAAAGCGATGGTGATTAAATGGAGCCGGAACGGAAAATTCCTGGCCTGTTCCGGATTCCCGGAATGCCGGAATACGCACCCGCTGGGGGATGATCACAGGGTTGAAGAACTGCCCGAAAAAAAATGCCCGAACTGCGGAGGGCAGATGATCGTTAAACAGGGGCGCTTTGGAAAATTCTGGGCCTGTTCCAACTATCCCAAATGCAAAACCACCGAGCCGCTTACATTGAACATTAACTGTCCGGAATCTGACTGTGACGGTAAACTGGTCGAAAGGAAAACGGGTCGGGGTAAAACATTCTACGGTTGCAGTAAATATCCCAACTGTAAGTTCGCCACTTGGAACGAACCGTTAGCGAAAACCTGTGGTAATTGCGGTTATGGTATTCTGGAACGGAAAGAAACCCGCAGTAAAGGTACTGTGGTTTTCTGTCCGAAATGCAAGACCGAATTCGAAGACGGCGAATAATACACAATAATTAGACTATGTACTACAGTATTCGGAGGAATTAATGGCGACTGTAACAATGGATAAAATCGTTTCCCTGTGTAAACGGCGTGGATATGTCTATCAATCCAGTGAAATTTACGGCAAACTGAACGCCTGTTATGATTACGGCCCACTGGGCGTGGAACTGAAAAAGAATATTAAAGAGGTCTGGTGGCAGGCGATGGTCTATGAACACGATAATATCGTTGGTCTGGATGCTGCCATTCTG
>JAUSPJ010000198.1 GCA_030655795.1 Fidelibacterota bacterium
GTTTGCATTACCGAAGACCAGTAAGGTCACTCTGACGATTTACAACCTGATGGGTCAGATGGTTCAGGAACTGGTTCAGAATGAATATCCGGCTGGATATCAGAGAGTTATCTGGAACGGAAAAGATTATCGGGGAAATTCAGTTGGCAGCGGTGTTTATATTTACACACTGAAAGCCGGCAATTTCTCGCAGACCCGAAAAATGATCCTGATGCGCTAATCAATTGTTGATTGGTATAAAAGGGGCGGGATTTTCCCGCCCCTTTTTCATATTGTAACTGACGTCTGGTAGCTCTATTTTAATTGTGATTATTTTTTTGAATATGATGCAACGTTTATCAATAATTTCTCTTCTGGCCCTCATTTTTTCGATGCTTGTTTTATCTGCAGAATTACAGACCGATTCACCAAGACCGGAAACATATTTCCGGTTTCAGATACAATCCCGTGACGAACTTCATGAGATTACGCGGATCATATCCATCGATAATGTTATTGGCGATACAGTTTATGCTTATGCGAATTCACGGGAATTCGAACGCTTTGAGGCATTGGGCAAAACCGTTGAAATTCTGTCACCGCCATCAATGAAATACAAACCCAAAATGTCAGATTCCGTAAAAAAAGTAAAAACTGGGACAGTTATCCGACCTATGAAACCTATCGAAGTATGATGCGGCAGTTTGCGACGGATTATCCCGGTATTTGCCGGATTGACAGCATCGGCCGGTCGGTAGAAGGTCGGGCAATTCTCTTTGCTGTGATTTCCGATAATGTCCATAGCGAGGAAGCCGAACCGGAAGTGATGTACAGTTCTACGATGCACGGCGACGAGACCACGGGATATGTTCTGATGCTGCGCTTAATCGATTACCTGTTGACGAATTACCAGAGTGATGTACAGGTGAGCAACTTAGTGGATAATCTTGAAATCTGGATCAATCCGCTGGCCAATCCTGATGGCACATATTATAGCGGAAATTCTACTGTTTATGGCGCTACCCGCTATAATGCCAATGGCGTTGATCTGAACCGGAATTTTCCCAATCCTCAGGACGGCGACCATCCCGATGGAAATCTCTGGCAACCGGAAACCGTTGCCATGCTGGAACTGGCAGAACGACAGAATTTTGTTTTGTCCGCAAATTTTCATGGCGGCGCGGAGCTGCTGAATTATCCCTGGGATACTTGGAAACGTCGTCATGCCGATGACGAGTGGCTGATCCGGCTTTGCCGGCAGTATGCCGATACGGTGCAGGCAAACAGTCCGGCAGCTTATATGACGGACATGAATAACGGTATTAGCAATGGCTGGGACTGGTACGTTATTTATGGCGGACGCCAGGACTATATGACTTATTATCAGCACTGCCGGGAGGTGACCATTGAAATTTCGGATACGAAACTGCCTCCGGAATCAGAGTTAACTGCATATTGGGAGTATAACCGGGATGCCCTGCTGAATTATTTATCAGCAGCATTGACCGGTATTCGTGGGGAAATCCGGACAGATCAGGCATTGGGTGAAATGCAAATCAGTATTGTTGGTCACGAATTGGATAATTCCTGGATTGTCCCAGATAAGGATTTTGGCGATTATTATCGACTGTGTTTGCCGGGGATTTATCAGCTGGAAATTACGAGCGGAAGCGAATCAATAGCTATCGATAATATTACAGTCAGTATAGGCCCGTCAACGAGAGTCAACCTGATAACCGGGACGACGATACCGGGCGACGTCAACGCCGACAATGATATCAATATCGCTGACGTTGTACTGATTCAAAATTATATTGCCGGCCAAATTGTTCCCAATGAGACCGAGTTTAATTCAGCGGATTGGAATGGTGACGAGATACTGAATCAGGATGACTTGGATCGGATCATGCAATTTCTGCTGAATCTTTATCCTTGAAATAATTTCTTTACTATTTCGGTGTGATTTCTTAATCTAACAGTGTTATGCAAAAAGTAATCCCAGTTTTCATCGTCTTGCTATTATTATGGGGATGTGCGGCCCATCCGACCATCAGCCCGATACCCTTAAAAGAGGATGAGATACGAACGTCAATTGCATTTTCCATTGAAAATATTCTACCGGTTTTTGTCTATCGCAAAGGCCTGAGTGATATCAGTGATTTCGGAATCCGGGTGGGATTACCGATTTACGGTTCCGGCATTGACTATTCCCGGACTGTTTTTCAGCGGGGTGATTTCTATGATATTATTAATTTTGCCTATTCACTGACTCCCAATGCAAGTTTTGATATGACCTATTACAGTGTGCGGACGTTTCCAATTAAACCGGGTAATGCATTTTATACCGGCTTCCGGGCAATGTATATCCCGAAGGGTATTAACGGCAACGAAAGCATCCGGGTCGGCGCACTGCTGGGATTGATGATCATTAACAAAGTCGGAGTCGAGATGGGTTATTTTCATGATCTCGATAAAGGTCAACCGATTGAAAAAATTCTATCGATGCAACCGGAGAACGATCCCCGCTATCCGGCGATAACGGATTTTGGATTTCCATCGGAAAATTCCCGGCTTGTCGGGCTTTCACTGCAGGTGTCGCTGAGTACAAGCATTTTTCAGAAAAAGAAATAATTACCCGCATTATATCACAGATTCTTGGATAATTTTCCCCTATATTTTAGACGTTGATTGATTTTTTATGTATGAATAAACTCACTTATAATATTATCACTTTATTTCTTCCGGTGTCGCTGATTTTTGCCGGTGTTTCAGTCAATCAATCCCGCCCGGTGGATTTCAGTTTTCAAAAAACAAATTCGTCGGAGATGGTACTGGAGATTCTACTGGATGATATTTCCTTGAAAACGGTTGAGTATCATAATGAATTCTATACGGAATTGACTGTAAAGGGAGCCGGTTATCACTATACGGTTGGAGCGCCGAAATTACCGCTTATCCGAAAGTTGATTAAAATTCCTGAAAACAGCCGGATTGAATATGAGATTGCCATTCATTCCGAAGAAAACCTTGATTTGTCTCAGACTAACTTCCCCGACCCAATACTTCCGGTTCAACCCTTCAGGCGAAAATCCGCTACAGGGCGGACGCAGGTGGTCATCAGTAACGAGATATACGGAAAAGACGATTACTATGCGCCGGGAATAGTGAATACCCATGAATCTTTTAAAATGGGTGGAATTAATGGAGTCATGCTGGACTTTTTCCCGGTGTCCTATAATCCGGTCAGGCATTCACTGAAATTGATCACCAGCGCGACGGTCACTGTCAAAATTATTCAAGATCGATTTAAGAAAAGCACTGCGAAAAGTCCGATATACCATCCGGATTTTGATCGGATTGCCCGGGATATATTTGTTAATTACGATGAAACCGATTCTCAGATAAAAAGCACGGCGCCGCTGAATTTTCTGGTAATCGCCGGGGATCAGTTTGCTGATAATACGGAATCGCATACTTATTTGAGATGGAAACGACAGTGTGGGTTTAACACTATCCTGAAATCTGTTTCCGAATTGGGGGGAACAGCTGCATCCATTAAGGATTATATCCTGAGCCACTATAGTTCGGATTCGCCGCCGGCTTATGTATTACTTGTCGGAGATGTGGCCGAAATTCCGGCCTGGACCGGTATGATCGGAGAAACCGAAACCGATGCACCCTATGCACGGATGGATAGCAGCGACTTCATTCCCGACTTAATGATCGGGCGTTTTTCGGCCGCTGATGATTCTGATCTATCTGCGATTATTCACAAATCCATGGCCTATGCTCAGTGTGATGTCAGCAGTCTCGATGCATTTAATAAAGTAACGTTTATTGCTACCAACGACCCTGATTATTGGGAACTGACAGAAGCCTCGCATAATTATGTTATCGACACATATCTGAAGAATCGCGGCGTCTATACCGATCATATCAAAGGTCATTCAGACGGGAGTACTCTGGATATTGCCCAGGCGTTGAATGACGGGCGGACGATCTGCCACTATTCCGGTCATGGTTTGGAATTTGAATGGCAGGGACCGGAATTTCTTCAAAGTAATATCGGTGAATTTAATTACGGATCAGTACCGGCATTTATTATTAGCAATGCCTGTTTAACCGGCAGCTTTGCTGATGCTGAGCCGGAGTGTTTTGGCGAAAGCTGGATCAGAACAGCCGATAAGGGCGCTTTTGCGTTTATTGGCGCTTCGAATTCGAGTTACTGGGAACCCGACGATATTATGGAACGGGGTATGTATGATGGATTTTTCGAAGATGGTGAAACCAGCATCGGCGCCATG
>JAUSPJ010000208.1 GCA_030655795.1 Fidelibacterota bacterium
CTAAATCGATCTTACTTTTTTCGCTTATATAAACGCTTTTCATGATCACATTTTCGATTGGGCGATCACGGTTAATGCGATATACTTTGACAATTTTATCAACCACATCCATGCCCTTGATGACCTGCCCGAATACCGTATAGCCGGCTTTATCTAAAAAAGGTTGATCCTCCACACAAATATAAAACTGACTGCCGTTGGAGCGTTTTTCAGGATTAACCTGGTCACCAGCCCGGGCGGATGCTACTGCCCCGCGGACATGCCGTTTCCCGAATTCCGCCTGAATCGTATACCCCGGTCCACCGGTTCCATCATTGTACATATTATCATCCCGGCTGAGGATGTCTCCACCCTGAATCACAAATCCCGGGATTATCCGGTGAAAGGTCGTGCTGTCGAAATAGCCGGCAGTGATTAGTTTCTTGAAATTCATGGCGTGAATCGGCGCCACATAGGGGAAAAATTCAAAAACGATCTCACCAAAATCGGTTTCAATCACAGCCACTTCCGATGGAGATACAACTTCATCGGGCAGAGATTTAACTCTATTCTGAAGTTGTTCAATCTGCCTGCCGGATAACGAACCAGCCCGGATCGTCACACTAATGCAAAGAATTAATAAACACATAAAAAGTTGCCGAATAGACATATGTTCATCTCCTATCTTAAAGTAAAAAGAGGACAGCACTCTAACTCCAAAAACCTGCCGCGCGCCAAAAGTGTCTCCCTGGGGCAATTTTAATCCACCAGAAGTTAGGTTTTTCTCACGGACAGCAATAAAAGAGTTTTCATAAAAACATCCTATATTGTTGGTGGTCTGTTCTATAACTCAACCCCTCATTGTATTTTTCCTCAATAACATTAGGTCTTCGCTCTCCCCTTCTCTTTGCAAAGAGACGGGGAATGAGTTCTATTCCTCCAATTCTTTCAATAATCTCTCAAGCACATCCTCCAAAGATTTTTTCACTTCGGAGTTTTTACATCGTATCACTTTATACTCATTATTTTCCAGAAACTTCTGACGGTATCCATCTTTTTCCTTTAGGGGGTGGAATAAAACATATTTTGTGTTACTATTCATAATTTTATTATAGATAAAAACATTGTAAGATAATTTTTAAGCATGTTAATCTATTCCACCCCCCAAGCGTCCGGTCTTTTATGAATTCCGCCATCTATTTCAACTATTAATCGCTTTGCATGACAGTAAAAATCGACTATATATCCTCCAATGGGATGCTGTCGTAGAAATTTATATCCTCCCAAATTTCTGTTACGGAGACATTGCCACATAATCTCCTCTGTATCGGTAGGATTTTTCCTGTATCTTCTGCACAAAGCCTTCAATTCCGGACTGATATATTGAATGTTCCCTTCAAAATCGAACTGTTTATATGATAAGGATGGTTCTTTTATAGTTTTGGGGTTGATCTTAATAATTAAATTAACTTTCTTGGTGACAATTTAGAAGATTTCATAGGAAATCCTTTTTGAGGTTATTTGCAGGTTTGCGAAAGATAGGTGCCCCTGTTACAGGGCAAGTATATCTTATTGCTGTCTCAATATCTATGTTTCTTACCTGGTGTCGAGTAAGCATGTCGCCCCCATTATATAAATAGTTAAGCGCATTCAGAAGAGGCTTATGTCCCTCATAAAATCTGCCATATGCCAAAGGCATCGGGACAAGCCGGCATACTGACCTTTGCCTGCTACGGACTTTAAGCAACAAGAAATCGTATATTTTGCCTGGCGCAATCACAATTTTCCTATAATTCGATTAAGGGACCTGCTTTATTCTGCAATGCAATACTCAATTGCACTTTAGGATCTATTTTTTGCGCAGTTTTTTGAAAAAGTTTTTTTACAATCTTTGGATCATTATTCTTTTCGCTCAGATGCCCAAGGATCAAATGACGCAATTTTCCGTTTAAGGACAGCTGCTCGAACAGGGTTTTTGCTTGTTCATTGGACAAATGCCCGACGCGACTCTTGATCCGTTTTACCAGCCAAAGGGGATAAGGCCCGTTATCCAACATTATCACATCATGATTGGATTCCAGGAACAGCAAATCCAGATTTTTCAGGTATTCCCGCAGGTATTGGACCTCATTGCCGATATCGGTAATAATCCCGACCCGGTGGTTTTTCCCTGAAATAACGACACCAATCGGATCGGCGGCATCGTGGGGAATGTGAAATGTTTTCACCTTCATACCGCTAATTTCCAGTTCATCACCGGAGGTAAATTCGATCACTTTCACATTTTTGATTATTTTATCCGGGATTTTCTTCAAAGCTTTGGTTGTAATATACACCGGTATGTGAAAACGCCGAGCGAATATTCCAACTCCGGACAGGTGATCGGAATGCTCGTGGGTCAATAGTATGGCACGAACCTGATGGGGATCAAGATCAACCTGTTCCATTCGGACCAGCAGGTTTATCAGGCTAAATCCCTGGTCAATCAGTAATCCGGCCGCCGCCGGATCGTCCTGAACATAGGTGCAGTTCCCTTTGCTTCCGCTGCCCAGATTGCAGAAGATCATTTTTTACCTGTTCGGCCACGGGAAGTCAGCGGTATATTTTCCGCGCATTGCGGACATTGATCGGATTCATAGGAAGGTATATCAAGCGAAACTAATGAAAAATGGGAAAAACCAAATTCAATTTTCCCGCCACTGCGGTCAATCAGGGTGCCAATTCCCATAATCACACCGCCGTTATTAACTACCAGGTCAATCATCTCAAATATCGAACCGCCGGTAGTGACAACATCATCAACGATCAGAACTCTTTCACCTTTCGCAATCGAGAATCCGCGGCGAAATACCAGTTCCTTATCAACCCGCTCGGCAAAGATACTGCGCGTCGTCAAAAACCGTCCCACGCCGTGGCTGATAATAATACCGCCGGTCGCGGCGCCCACGACAACATGGGGTTTTGAATCTTCGAAATTTTCAGCAATCGCCTTGCAGAGTTTATCCGTTAATAAGGGATACTGAAGCAACTTGAATTTTTCAACGTAGGTATCACTGTGACGACCGGAGGTCAATAAAAAATGTCCCCGCAGGATTGCCCCGCATTCTTCTAAAATTTCAATATTTGATTTCTGATTCATCTATTATCCTTATGGCTAAACAGGTGGTTATAATACTCGGCGACTTTGCGGACATTATTTGGAAACGTCCCTTCCGACGGGTATAAAATCCCTCGTGAGACATTAATCAATCCTAAACCGTTTTCCCGGCAAACCGCCAAAGCGGTATCCACTCCGCCACCCTGACTGCCCACGCCGGGAATCAGAAAAGGCAATTCGGGAAACTGTTTGCGGACATCCAGCAGCTGCTCCGGCTTGGTAGCGCCCATAACCAACCCAAGATTTTTTTTGCCGTTTAATGCCTGTACGATTTCAGCGGTTTTAATAAACAGCGGTTTGTCATCACCATGCTCCTGCAACTCTCTGCCGGAAGCATTGGATGTTACACAGAGAATAAACGCACCTTTGTTTTCATTTTCAATGAACGGCCGAATGCTGTCGGAACCCAGGTACGGGCTGACCGTGGCTGCATGAAAGGGCAGCTCTTCGAGCAGCGCCCTGGCGTAAAATTTTGAACTGTTTCCAATATCGCCGCGCTTGGCGTCGGCCAGCAGCAAAATATCCCTGGGAACTTCGGACAGTAATTTTTCCAGAATCTGCAGCCCCTTCCAGCCCCACAATTCAAAAAACGCGAGGTTGAATTTATAGGCCGGCGTAAGATCAGCGGTTATCTGGATGATTTCATGGACGAATTCATAAACTCCCTGAACATCCCTGGAAAAACCATCCGGCAACTTATCAGGATCGGGATCGATGCCCGTACAGAGAAACGATGATTTTGTCTCGATGCAGTGTTTGAAATAGTGCTCGTAATTCATGGCACGGGAAGATACAGGTTTTTTTCGATTTATTCAATAAGG
>JAUSPJ010000209.1 GCA_030655795.1 Fidelibacterota bacterium
GCTTATTCAACACTACTCTCCGATCAATCCCGACATCTGGAAAATGGGAAGATATACAGCAAGAACTACAATCAGCGCTATGGCTCCGAGCCCGATCATTAACACCGGCTCTATAATCGAGGTAAGACCATCAATTGAAGAGTTGAACTGCCTGTCGTAAAACTCGGCAACCTTTTCCAGCATGATTTCCATAGCGCCGGATTGTTCGCCCACCGCTATCATTTTAACCATCATAAGCGGAAAGATTGCATGATCCTGCATCGATCTGCCAAGAGACGCTCCGCCGGTTACGTTCTTCTTCACGTCTTCCACGATTTCCTGAATGACAACATTGTTAGCCGTTTCTGCAGAAATTGTGAGAGCGTCGACTAATTGTACGCTGTTTTTGGTCAACGTGCCCAACGTTTTGCAGAAGCGGGCTATAGTGGACTTTACCACCATCCTTCCGAAAACAGGGATTTTAAATTTTAAGCCGTCAATAAAATGGCGTCCCCAAGCGCTGCGAGCGAAGGCTTTGAATCCTATTACCAATCCTATTATCAATATGATTTCATAGAGAATGTTATTTTTTGCAAAATCACTTATGGCAATCATTACCAGGGTGATACCCGGTAAATCGGCGCCAAAGGATTCAAAGATATCTTTAAATTTCGGGATCAAACCGAATACGACCCCGGAAAGGACCAGACCGAAGAATATCAAAATAAACTTGGGATAAGATATTGCCGATTTTATCTTCTTATCTATTTTATCCTTATCCTCGACGTAAGTCGCTAATTGATCGAGAATACTACCGAGGTTTCCGCCTATTTCCGCGGCTTTGATCATTGAGATTCCCAGACTTGGAAAGATATGGGAATGACGGGCTAAGGCTGCCGAGAAATCCTCTCCGGCTTCTATATTTCCTTTTACGTCTTGAATTACCTTTTGGAATGCAGGGTTCCCCGCCTGGTCGGCTAAAATTTCCAGGCTGTCCACTAATTGTACCCCGGCGTCAACCATTGTTGACAGCTGCCGGTAGAATATAACAAGGTCTTCGGTTCCAATTTTTTTTGCAAATGTGAAAAAAGAGTTGCCTGGTATTTTGTCCTTCTTAGTTCGTCTTCCTTTTTCTTCTATTCGTTCGGCAAATATGATGGCAATAGATTGCTTTTTGAGCTGAGCGGTTAATGCAAAAGAGTTTTCAGCTTCTGAACTACCCTTGATCTTTTTTCCATGTGCGTCAATTGCCGTATAGTTGAACTGCGCCATATTAGATGATCCTCAAAATTTCGTCAACCGTGGTTAAGCCTTCTTGTACTTTCTTTAAACCGTTCCGGAGCAACGATTCCATTCCCAGTTCTTGTCCCTTTAGTCTCATCTCTTCTTCAGAGGCGTCGTTTATGATCATTTCCTTGATATCGGTGTATAGAAGAAAAAATTCATAGATTGCGACTCGTCCCCAAAATCCCGACCCGGCACAATGATCGCATCCTTTGCCTTTATAAAAAGTGATTTCATCAGGATTAACTCTCAAAGAATTGAGTCTGTTTAGAATATCCACATCCGGCGTATATTGAGATTTGCAATGAAGACATATTCTCCGGGCGAGTCGCTGGGCGATGACAAGGGAAAGGGATGAGCAGATCAGGTACTTGTCGATTCCCATATTAAGCAGCCGGATAATTGTGGCGACTGCGTCATTGGTGTGGAGAGTTGATAAGACCAGATGTCCGGTAAGCGCAGCCTGGATTGCAATTTCGGCGGTCTCTTTGTCCCGGATTTCACCCACCATGACAATATCGGGATCCTGGCGGAGAATAGACCTCAAACCCGCGGCGAAAGTAAGTCCAATCTGCGGACGCGCCTGTATCTGGTTAATTCCCTTCAGCCGGTATTCAACCGGATCTTCAACGGTTATAATGTTCTTTTCCGGTGAATTAATAAAGTTGAGCGATGAATAGAGAGTAGTTGTTTTTCCGCTGCCGGTAGGACCGGTGACAAGGATCATTCCATGAGCCTGGGTCAGCACTTCTTTAAATTTGCTCATTAATTTAGGTTCAAAACCGATGTCGTTAATATTCAGTGAAACACTCCCTTTGTCGAGAATTCTCATCACGACCTTTTCGCCATAGATTGTCGGCAGTGTGGAAATACGAATATCGATCTGGCGCCCTAATATTTTTATCTTGGTTCTGCCGTCCTGAGGGACGCGCCGTTCGGCAATGTCCAGACCGCCCAGGATTTTTATACGGGAAATAATCCCTGATTGCATTCGTTTTGGAGGGGGGGAAATTTCACGTAAAATACCATCAACTCGTAGCCGAATCTTGATCTCTTTATCCTGAGGCTCGATATGGATGTCACTGGCTCGATCCTGGGCAGCCTGTAAGAGTAATAAATTTACAAATTTGATTGCCGGTGCGTCTTCGGCCTGTATGCGGAGCTGCTCTTCGTCATCCTCTTCTTCATCCTCGACCTCAAAGTCAACCAGTTCTTTCATACTTTCTTCAAGGTTGGCTTTTTGGGCGTAATATTTTTCAATTTCTGCTTCAATGACCGACTGAGGAGCATAATTAATCTCAACTTGAAAACCGGTCTTTTGCTGAATGATCTCAAGCGCCAGAGGATTGAAGGGATTCGCCATTGCAACTGAAAGCACGCCTTTATTTTGAGCAAAAGCAATAACAAGAAACTGGCGGGCAGTGTCTTCCGGGATCAGTCCTACTACCGTGGGATCGATAAAACCTAAGTTCGGTAGATCGATTCTGGGAATGCGTTTCAGTAGAACAAACGACTGAATTCGCTGCTGAATCTGTAGCTGCTCCGGGATATTGTTTGAAACTGTTGTTTGCATAATCTTATTTTTAATTTTAATTCAAATTCCGGAATGATATATGCCAAAACGTGTGCCAATCCTCTTAAGTATCTGTTAATTATATTATTGAAGCAGGATTATGGAGATTTACTGTAAGATGAAATGTCACAATAAAATGACAATAGGTTAATATACTGTTTGATAATAATGACAGTATCTGTCGATATAAATAAATGGAAATGTGTAATATAAATGTGACGGATTAGTGACGGGAGAGCTTAT
>JAUSPJ010000214.1 GCA_030655795.1 Fidelibacterota bacterium
GGCGCCGTCTATAATAGAACCGAACTCGAAGCCATTGCAGAGGTATGTGTTAAATATAACCTGCTGGTGATCTCCGATGAGATTTATGAAAAATTGATCTATGACGGCGAAGAGCACTATTCAATTGCCCAGGTATCGGATGAAATCAAACAGCGAACCGTTGTCATTAACGGCGTTTCCAAAGCCTTTGCCATGACCGGCTGGCGACTCGGTTATGCGGCCGGTCCCATTGACATTATCAAGGCCGCAACCCGTCTGCAGGAACATACGACGTCCTGTGTTACTTCCATTACTCAAAAAGCATCTGTCGCTGCGCTGACCGAAGATGACGGCAGTGTCGAAAAAATGCGTCTGGAATTTGACCGGCGCCGGACATTTCTCGTCAATGAAATAAACCGGATACCCCATGTCTCCTGCGCCCTTCCCAAAGGGGCATTCTATACGATGGCAAACGTTGGTTATTACATCAAAAATAACCGCAAAGGAATTGCTGACACCAATGATTTATGTGTTTACCTGCTTGAAAATGCTCACATTGCTGTGGTAACCGGCTCGGCCTTCGGCATGGAAAACTACGTCCGTTTTTCCTATGCCAACAGCTTGGAAAATCTGCAGGAAGGTCTCCTGCGTTTTAAAAAAGGCCTGGAATCTCTCCTTTAATTACGGAATACTATTATGAATATTTTCGACGTCTACTTTTACGAAGCCTTTGATGAAGAAGAACGTCGACTCCGGCAATTTCTACCGGACACCATCGCGGCCGGATTCACCTATAAAACCATCCAGGAATGCGATCATTCAAACGCTTCTGCCAAAATCATCAGCACCCGTACTCAGACCATTATTCCGGATTCCTGGCTGACTGAAGTCAAAGCCTTTTTGACCCGCAGCACCGGTTATGATTACTACAAATCAGTCCGGGAAAAGGCGGATGATTCCGTTCAATTCGGTTATTTACCGCTCTATTGCAACCGCTCTGTCGCTGAACAGGCCATGCTGCTCTGGATGGCGCTGATGCGGAAACTGCCAACCCAGGTGAAGCAGTTCGGCACCTTTTACCGTGACGGCATCACTGGTTTGGAAGTTCAGGGCAAAACGCTGCTGGTCGTCGGCGTGGGTAACATTGGTTACGAAATTGTCCGGATTGGCCGCGGTCTCGATATGACCGTTTTCGGTGTGGATATTGATAAAAAACACGCGGATGTGGACTATGTTGAGTTTGATGAAAAACTCCCGCAGGCGGATATAATCGTCACAGCTATGAATCTGACACCTGAAAACACCGGTTATTTCAATTATGAAAAATTGAAAAATGCCAGACCCGGCGCCCTGTTTATCAATATTGCCCGCGGTGAGCAATCGGTTCCGTCGGATTTAAAACGACTTCTGGATGAGGGCATCCTCGGTGGCGTCGCCATGGATGTCTATCCCCAGGAAAACCTGCTTGGAATTTCCCTGCGTCAAAACCTTAAAATCGAAAACAACGAACTGAAAATCATTAAAGAACTCGCCGCTTACCCGAATGTGATCCTGACTCCGCATAATGCTTTTAATACCGAAGAAGCCGTCGTGCGGAAATCCGAGCAATCGGTCCAGCAGATTGTCAATTTTCTGAACACCGGCAAATTCCTCTGGGACGTACCGGAATGAAAACAGCCATTGTCATCGGCGCAACCGGGTTAGTCGGCAGCCATCTAATCCGGCAATTACTGGAAAACGAGCGCTATGAAAAGATCAAAATATTTGTCCGGCGATCTCCCAATATGACCCATAAAAAGCTGGTCACTCACGTCGTGAATTTCAATGATATCCAGTTCTGGAAAAAGCATCTCACCGGTGATGAACTCTATTCCGCAATGGGAACAACCATCAAAAAAGCCGGCAGTCAGACCGCTCAGTATAATATCGATTTTACTTACCAGTATGAAGTTGCCAAAGCGGCTGCCGACAACGATGTGAAGCGGTATTTACTCGTCTCTTCCGCGGGCGCTGATTCACAATCTAAGAATTTTTACCTGCGAATGAAAGGCGAACTCGAAGACGCTGTTGCTGAACTCAATTTCGAACAGATCAGCATATTCAAACCATCAATTCTTGCCGGAAAACGAGACGAGCGTCGTACTGCTGAATCAATCGGGATCGTGGCGACCTATCTGATTACGAAATTATTACCGTTCATAAAAAAATACCGCCCAATCAAAGGTGAAACTGTAGCGGCCGCTATGATTAATGCCGCAAACCTTGACATTACGGTAAAAATCTCGGAATATAGTCTTGACCGGATTTTTCCGATTGCCGAACTCTCATAACAATTTAACGAGGAGATACATGATGGATTTAATTGGAAGTCAGACTGAAAAGAATTTACTTACCGCCTTTGCCGGTGAATCCCAGGCGCGTAATCGTTACACCTACTTTGCGTCTAAAGCCCTTAAAGATGGGTATCGTCAGGTCTCGGAAATTTTTGAAGAAACCGCCAATCAGGAACGGGAACACGCCAAGCGGTTTTTTAAGTTTCTTTTGGGCGGCGATGTGGAAATTACCGCCGCGTTTCCGGCCGGCGTCATCGGCAGCACACTGGATAACTTGAAAGCGGCTGCCATGGGCGAATATCACGAATGGAGCGCTATGTATCCGGGTTATGCCAAAATCGCCCGTAAAGAAGGTTTTGATCAGATCGCTGAACTGTTCGACGCGGTATCCATCGCGGAACAGCAGCATGAAAAACGCTATAACGATCTGGCCAAAAACATCGAAGAGGGAAAAGTATTCAAGAAGGATGAGTCGACCTTCTGGCGCTGCATGAATTGCGGATTTATCGCCGAAGGTCTGGAAGCGCCGGAACTTTGCCCGGCCTGTGCGCACCCGACAGCGCATTTTGAAGTTCTGGCGGAAAACTGGTAATCTGAAAAGCAGTTATCAGACTTGACTTATTCCGATGAATCGGAATGAGTTAAGTCGATTCCGGTAACACATTCACTTACTCCTCGCTACAGGGTTGTACTCTGTAGCGATGCTAATGTATAGTTCGATTGCAGAGTGGTCCAAAGGTCACAGCGGACTCCTTTGACCCGAAGGGTCTCCTTTGGAGGAGACTTCCTGCGGGAAAAACGATTCAGGAAAAAGAGGAAACCCCGATCAATCGGGGTGTTGCCTCAAATTGAATTCTGTCACCATTGGATTAACACCCGGATTCATCCGGGTGGGCCCGCTGTCGTACAACCCGATAACCGCTTCAGCGGTTTACAAATGGAAACCGCCTGCCAATTCTCATTTGAAATTCTGGTACATTTACTCCTCGCTACAGGGTTGTACTCTGTAGCGATGCTAAGCAGGCGGGCCTGCCCGCCGTTTCTCTCTGTCAGGCGGGGAGTCCCGGAACGAGATGTATAGTTCGATTGCAGAGTGGTCCAAAGGTCACAGCGGACTCCTGTGGAGGGGTAGTGGAGTAATGCTGTAGGAAAATCGGCAGTCTGTTATTCCGCTTACACTGCTTTGCGGAGCAGCCGGTCTATAATCCGGGGTTAAAAATAATTTGACTTTTATGATCGTAATTGATAAACTCAAGATGTTCTTTCAAAGGGGCAAAGAAGAACCATCATTCTCCCCGTTTATCGTTTCTTCAATTGAGCATCTGCTTTCTTCAGGGTAGCCGCTTTTTCTCAGAACTGTGATTTGATTTATTCGTGAATCCGATATAGAAACAAATTTTTATAGACAGGCATGGCATGAATCGACAATGCGCCCCGGATGTAACTGAAACTAAGGCAAGCGACCGGAATACCGCGGACGGAGACAATATGATAAAAAATATAACCGTTAGAACGATAGCCCGGAATTTCGATTTTAATGTCCGATGGATCAAATTCAATGTCGAACGGGTCATTTTCAATATCCGAAGGCAAAAGGAGACGGATCGATGGGTACGGACGATCGTCGATAGCGAAGTTTTATCGTTACTTGGAACATTATCGATCTCCGATAAAATTCCAGTTGACTTGTTAAAAAAGATGGATTACATCCCAACTCTTGAGCAGGAAATTGATTCGCTTCAGATGGTAGATGAAGAGATTCAATTATGGTTGGATATTGAAAACTTTGTTAATGATATCACCGGCGGATTGGCAAAAAAAGCAGACATTGATAGATTTATCCTTGCCAAAACAAACAGCTGGCTCACGCCGGCCTTAATTGCCTGTGGGGTAGCCACTTATGTGTATTGGCGCGTAAATCTATGCGCCGATAGAGCTTATAGTAGAGAGCGAAGTTACTTCGATGGTGACAACACAGAAAATACAAGGGGCGATGCCTTCAGGCATACTTTTGTAAGTATGCAATTGAGGAGATATTTGACTCAATTTATGGCTTGGCTAATTATGGATGGTCGGGAATGGTTGTTATTGGATGACAATTATGCAGCCTATGAAATGGATTTGCATAACAATTATCTTGGCAGGACAGAGAAATACAGCCATTTTCGGGCTCGTTGGTTTTGGGATAGATATGATTGGGAGAAATGGGGACGTCGTGTAAGAGATTATATTAAAAATCAAAATAATAGAGAGTATATCCAAGAATGGGATTCTTATAATAAAGCTACAGGTGAGTATGATAATCCGGACTATGTTGCTCCAACCGAACCACAAGCAAAAGATCGTTCAGACAATGTCTCAAGTTGGAAATTTATTTATTTTAATTCTCATCCTACTGGCAATGCAGGATTGGAGAATTAGCATGTCATTAATAAAAAAAATCAATATAAGTGTGATACTATTGTCATATGGTTTTTCACTTACTATTCTAACAGTATTTCTTTTATCATCTTGTAATATTTGGTCAGACATAACAAATATTAGTTGTTCTTTTTATAATGCATCATCATATGATGTTATTGTTGAGTATTCAACAATAGAATCTGAAGGTCTCGATAGTATTTCAGTATCATCAAATAAAGGTAAACAATTGTTCTTTTACGGTTACGATGGGAGACTTGATGAGCCATCAAAAGATGATTTTTCATCATACATCCACTACATTAAAGTATTTGTCGATGATACGTTAGTATATTCTCAAGAACCAACTGATATATTGCTTTGGTCAAAACCGTATATAAATGAAGATGACGGTATTATAAATTTTCATTATGGCTTTCATTTTACCGATTCCTTGATAACACATTATGAAAGTCCATAATGATACGCATTTTAAAACACCTGCCGCCTGTGTTCCGGCTGGCAGGTGTTTTATTATATAATTCTACCCATTAAACAA
>JAUSPJ010000219.1 GCA_030655795.1 Fidelibacterota bacterium
GGACAATCGTTTCGCTGATAACGGTCTCGAGTTCATTTTCGGAGATGTGTTTATCCTGAGATAATATTTTCTTGAATGATGCCTGGATATTTTCCGGCAGCGGATTATAATCAAAGCGCGGTATTTGAATTCCGGTGTTAATAGCGTTTAAAAAGAGGCGCTCGTCTGCAGCAGAAAGGCGAAAATTGCCGGCAGATAAAATTGTTGTGGTATGAGAAATTGATTTTCGTGTATAACCACGTGATATTTGGGCCGATATATGCGTCGATATAATTAGCAGTGTCGCCGTGAGCCGGGCGAAATCAAGAAACGGTTCGTTTGAAATTTGTTTCATTTACTTTATCTTCCATCCAATATTTACAGCAGCATCGGTTTTGTGTGGATTAAATTTCGACGCCTTTTTTTTAGATGTCAACCCTTTTCTTTATGTTGTCTGAGAAATATTAATGTTGACATTATGTGATTTGACTCATAAAATTGCAGTGTAGCATTACCGGTTTAAATTATTGATGATAAAAAAGATTTATCAGGCACTTCTAATTTTACTCTGCTTACTTCTGTCAAGTGCGCTGACCGCCCAGACAATTACTATAAATGAGGTGATGTTTGATCCGGTCGGAGCGGATTATTACGACGAGTATATTGAGATTGTAAATACGGGCGAGGCCCCCGTTGATCTGGCGGGACTGTATTTAAAAATTAATGACAGTGTCAACTCACTGGCCTTTATTGATTCGGCAAGCGTATTGGGCCCGGGGGAATATGGGCTTGTTTTAGACCGGGGATACTTAATTGAGAACCTTTCGACAACATACGATTCTCTAATCCCTATCGGCATACTGCTTTGCACGATTCAGGATGATGCTTTTGGGAAGAACGGGCCTCCAAACACCGAAGCAGCACGCATGCTTCTGTTAAATCCGGCAGGCGACACCCTTTCGACAATGGTAACGAATCCGGACCGGGGGGCCGGATATTCGGAAGAAAAAATTGATGTGTTTGGCAATAATGAGCCCGCCAACTGGGGAAATGCAACTACTTTATACGGAATGCCGGGCTATGAAAACAGTATTGCCATGAAAGATTTCGACCTGGCGATTGAGGAATTTGACTTGCGTGATAGTAATCTCAGGCTGTTACCGGGAAGCACGGTAGAATTTTTTATTAAGATAAAGAATTTGGGGCGAGAGACGATTTCCAACGCTGAAATTCAGTTTGGTGACGACTTGAACCGGGACACGGTGCTTCAATATTATGAAGTCGTGTTTGTGGAAAATGTGACTCTGTCACCGGGAGACTCGGTAGTTTTGTATCCAAGTTTGGTCGATGTAAAATCCGGGAAACACACGCTGCTGGGTGTAATTAAAACAGAGGATGATAACCCTGATAATAATTTAAAAACAAAGCCCATTAAGGTTTCATACCCCAGGGGCAGTATTGTTATCAACGAATTCATGTATGCGCCGAAAACCAACTTTGGCGGGGAATGGATTGAATTACTGAATATATCGGAAGACACGGTCAATCTGGCGAATTGGCAGATTGGTGATAACTCATCGCGGGTTGAAATATCGGCAACAGATATAATGGTGCCGCCCAACGAGTTTGTGCTTTTATCATCAACCGAATCAATTACAAATTACTGGGAAATAAATGGAATATATGTTCATTGTGAAAAATCGTTGCCGACGTTGAACAATACGGAAGATTCAATCGTTGTCGGGGATCTGTGCGGAAAGGTGATCGATTCGTTGAAATATTCGAGCAGCTGGGGCAATCGGCAGGGTGTGTCGCTTGAGCGAATCGATCCCAACCGAGATAGCAATGTATCCGATAATTGGGTGTTGTCGCAAAATCCCAGCGGGGGCACGCCGGGGTATATGAACAGTCAGATGGTCAAAACATACGATCTTTCAGTTGATACAATTTATGTCGCATCGGAAGACTTGATACACAATGAATCTGTAGAGTTTGAATATTTTGTCGGTAATAACGGGCTTGCCGATATTGGCGTTTATACTATTTATTTGGGAGTGCGACCCGCGACGGTCATTTCGAACGGTACCACAATTTTGGATACATTGCTGTACTATGATGCAATAATACAGTCCAGGTCCCGTCAAAAAAAATCCTTTGTCGTTGAATCAATTCCGGGCGGGATTTACCAGGTATATTGCGAAGTGTTTTTTTCCGGAGATGAAAAGCCGTCAAACGATCAGGATAGTTGCATTTTCATAGTGGGCTATCCGGAAAACAGTGTTATAGTAAATGAAGTAATGAATATACCCGAGTCCGGTGAGTCTGAGTGGTTTGAGCTGTATAATACAACTGATATGGACATTAATTTAAATCGATGGAGATTCCGGGATGCCGGCGGCGGGTGGCGAACATTGACAACAGAAACAGAAATTATTACGACACATGGGTTTTGTGTTGTGGCGGCCAAACAGGATTTCCGGCAGGCCTATCCACAGTTTTCGGGAAGCCTGATCGTGCCGGATAGTT
>JAUSPJ010000222.1 GCA_030655795.1 Fidelibacterota bacterium
GCTTATCTTACCTCTGTGTATTTTTAATGATCAACAAATATTCGCCGGAACAATTTGGCCGAAGATCAAAATTAGATATCATGTGTTGGATCTTATTTTCGAGATATTCGGGTATTACTCTTTTGAATATGAAAGTAGAGCAAAACCAGAATATAAAATTTGTCCCCGGATTCAAATTGGCACCTCCGGTTTAATTAATTACAGAAGATGGTGATACTAAAGGATTTCTGGTATTGGAAGAATTCTCCCCTGCTATAATTATTGCAGTTAATATGCCAAATGTAGCCTGCCCGTCCCAAAGGGAATCTTCGATAAAGACATGGTCAGGCGGGTATTTACAATTGCTAGCCTGTCCGTCCCAAAGGGAATCTTCGATAAAGACGAGCCAGGCGGGGTCAGGCGGGTTGGAACTATCGTATCATATCTCCTATCTCAAAGAGATGTCTACGACAAATGACGTTGTAGGGTTAAATTTCCCTTAATTTAAGCGATACAATTCAGGCTTCCGGTCCATGAATAAATCATTATTTTTGTTAATGGATTTATTGTTTGACTCAGCCGGATCAATATCGACGATTAAGACGCCTTCCCGATCTTTGGAAAGTTGCCCAAGGCGTTTTCCGAAGATATTGGTCGCCTGGCTATTGCCTATAAATGTTAATTGTTGTCCATCCGATAATCTCTCCGCCCCAATTCGGTTAGCCGTTGCCGTAAACACCCTGTTTTCGATGCTTCGCGTGACCATTGCGTCGGGACAATAGGGCAAAACCAGGTTCGCCGGATGCGCTATAATCTGAGCGCCATTCAGCGCCAGTGTCCTGGCAGCCTCCGGAAAGATCCAGTCAAAACATATCATAACACCGATCCTTACGCCCCGAACTGTAAAAACCGCCGGCGCTTCATTACCGGAATCGAAGAGATGTTTTTCATTATCAAACAGATGAATTTTTCGATAGGCGCCAACGTGAGCGCCATTATCAAAGACAACGGCGCTGTTATAAAGTTTTTTGTTACGTTTTTCTGCAACACCCATTACTACAGACGTATTCAGGCGTTTTGTGATAGACATTAGCCAAGAGTCAGTTTGACCGCCCGGGAACGATTCTGCGATAGAGCCAATCTCGGTTTTTGAGTTAAACAGATAGCCCGTTGTACACAATTCCGGTAATATCCATAAATCAATATTTGTATGACCGCACAATATTGATTCAATTTTCTTCAAATTTCCCGGAACGTTTCCCCATAATGGAGCAAATTGATATAAGGCAATTTTCATATTGTATAAATGTGTTTAAATGAAATTAAAACCAAGATTCAGGATAAATAAAACATATAACAATAACAAAAACACTCCTTCGAGCCGCGAAAGACTGCGCCCGATAAAGAGCAATACAGCAAACAGGACCGTTATACACAACATTAAAATGTTTTCAAAACGGATCACATGCGCATCTATTTTTAACGAATAAATCATTGGCACTATGCCCAACACAAAAGCCGTGTTAAAAAGATTACTGCCAATAATATTGCCAATTGAAATTTCATCCTCTTTTTTAATCACCGCCACAACGCTGGTAAACAACTCCGGCAGAGATGTTCCAAGGGCGACGATAGTCAACCCAATGACCAGCTCTGAGATTCCCACGGCTCGGGCAAGACCAATTGCCCCTCTAATCGTCAGTTGTCCTCCGATTACGAGCCCCAATAAACCCAATACAGTAAGTAATATATTCCTGATCATATTTCCCTTTTCCATCGGGACCAGATCGATATCTGCGCTATTACGAACCTTCCGGTTAGTAATAATAAAGGTCATATACACAACAAACACAATCAGCATAAGCGCGCCCTCATAGCCCTCCAGAGCGCCGTCCATGCAGAACAATACAAACATCAATGTGATTAATAGCAGAATCGGAAGCTCAAGTATAAATACTCTTCTTTTTACTTTAATTGGGCGAATTACCGATGACAGACCAAGCACCAACAGAATATTAGCCAGGTTGCTGCCAACGATATTGCCGACACTGACATCATCTACTTTTTTAACCGCGGCAAAAAAACTGACCACAAATTCCGGCATCGACGTGCCCAAAGCAATGATTGTTAAACCAATAACGATTTTTTTAACACCGAGAGAAACTGCAATGGAAGAGCTTCCTCTAACGAGGAAATCGGCTCCGTAGTAGAGTAGAATAAAACCGGCTAAAAAGTAAAGAAGATACATAGTGGTCGAGGTCTCCTGATTATTTGTTATCGCTGATCGGTAGCAGCGTCTGAATTTCGTTTATCTTTGCCCGGACAGTTTGGATATCGGCATGTTTTGATGACAGCGATTTTTTAAGAATCGCAAAAGCTCTTTTATAGTAAAATTCGGCCCGCTGAAATTTACCTCTTAATTTGTAAAAATCAGCAATATTAGCAAAGGCCCTACCCAGGTTGGGATGATCAAAAGGCATTGTTCGCTCAACGAAGGCAACACATTCATGATAAAAGGCTTCTGCCTCATCCGGCTTGCCAAGTTTAACGTTTACCTCCGCGATCCGGGTCAGATAAACAGCCTCACGAAAACACCAGGGTTCGGAATGGTTACGCACAATGCCAATCATTTCCCTCAGCAGTTTTTCGCTCTTCTGGTATTTTCCGTTCGCTAAATACAATGACGATAAATTTTCAAGGCTTGGAATCAGTTCAATGCTATAATGTCCACAAACCGACTTTTTTAATTCAATTGACCGTCGGTAAAAGATCTCCGCCGCCTCGTAGTAGCCATGAAGATCGTAAACCCAGGCCAGATTATTCAGCGTTTTGGCTGTTTCAAGGTGTGTGTCGCCGTATGTGATTTTGGAATATTCATAGGATTCCTCCGCCACCCAGCGGGCCTGTTCAAAATCACCGGCATTGACCAAATCCAAAATTTTCTGATCATAAACAGATAAAAGATTCGCGGCGCTTTGTTTTTCCAAAATCACAGCTTAAATTTATTGAAACCTTCGACACATTGCAATCAGCAAAGTAGTGTTTTAAAAGAAATATGGCAATAAAAACCATTCAGATTTTTCGTTTCTTGTCGTATCTTCTGATATGAACAGGAACAACCTTCTTGCCGGCAGACATCTGGACCATGAACACGTGCCACGTATTGTATCGGGCCCATTGCCTCTGGAAAAAGAGCTTGTTTATTTTAAACACTGGAAAGAATGTCCCGAATGTCGTCAGAAATTAATGCAGGAAATGCCGACTGCGGGATTTAATCTGTCAGCTTTTTCTCCCCGCACCGTGCAGGTCTGCTCCGTGGAATCGGCAATATCATTTCATTTTGCAAGCGTCGAATCCGGGGTGCTGGCCGCATCGTTTACGATGCGGAATCTTCGGGAAATAATCAGTCGGGATTTGAACGTAAAAGTCGATTTGGGATTGTCTGAATTTCATATAAATTTATCTGCGCAGATCGATACCTATTTCCGCACCGGCGCTCCATTTAGCAAGCCACGAATTAACACGGCGCTTATTGGAACAGCATTTATGATACAGGTTCTTTTCTGGACCTGGCTAATTCCGTTTGGGCAAATTGTTACATACGGAGACATTGCCCGCTGGATGGATAAACCGGGGGCATCGCGGGCGGTCGGAAGAGCGCTTCACAATAATCCAATTCCGGTTTTTATTCCCTGTCACAGGGTTATCGGCAAAGACGGCAATTTAACCGGTTTTAGCGCAGGCCTCAGTCTCAAAAAGCAGCTTCTATGCCTGGAAGGCCATAGTATAGAATAATGAATTACTTTTTTGACGTTTTCAGGAAATTAATGTAATTTTGTCACGATGAAAATCACCCAATTGTGCTCACTGGTCGTTTTACTGATTTCAATCGTCATTGCCGATGTTCCTCTGGATGGCGACTGGATGTTCAATATCGGTGACGATTCCAGCTGGGCCAGGATTGATCTCAACGATTCCGCCTGGTATTCAATTACCGTTCCGGGGTCCTGGGAAAGCCAGGGGTTTGTCGACTATGATGGTATTGCC
Organism: Fidelibacterota bacterium; assembly: GCA_030655795.1. GTDB lineage: Bacteria > Fidelibacterota > UBA2242 > UBA2242 > UBA2242 > B118-G9. The sequence goes on from JAUSPJ010000222.1 coordinate 4,027, forward strand.
TGGTATCGGGTTCATTTTAATCTTGACAGCAGCTATTTGGCAAACGACACACTTTTTCTTCACCTGGGAAAAATCGGCAACACCGCCCGTCCCTTTATAAATGGTGTGGCTCTGGCCGACACAATAACGGTTTTTGATTCATCGGAAATCGCGTATCATAAAATTCCGGCCCCCCTGGTTCGTTCGGAGAATTTGCTGGCGATTAAAATAGAAAACAAATCGGGGAGCGGTGGTATTATCAGAGGGCCGGTGCTTATATCAACTTCTCGACCACAAAAAAAGGTCTTGGCCGCCGAACACAAAGCCCACCGCTCCTGGTATGACCTGCCTTTCAGCAATGGAATTTCTGCGGCAAGCTACAATGTTAAAAACCGTGATTTCGCAAATTTTACACCTCATATATTTATGCAGTTTAATGGTTCGGAACGCACAAATATTGTTGCATCCTCGGCCCGCACAATCCTTTTTAAAAACCGCCGTGAAATTGCTTTAACCGAAATGGAAACGGTTTCGTCGGGCTATATAAACGGAACAGGAATTATTCACCACAAGCTTCGGAACAAGGATTGTGTTCTTGATCAGTATGCGTTTTCCCCCTTTACATCAAATAGCGCTTTCTGGGTGTTTTTTACGGTTTTAAGCGGCGATTCTATTAGCGATTACGCCCTTAATTTTGAAATCAACGATCTCGCACAGGGCATGAATATTGGTAAATGGTCCTTTCAGGAAAACAATCGCAAATGGCTGTTTGTCGTCTGCAACTATGATAAAACTCTAAATCCGAAATCCTACAATGTCATTCGAAAATATAAGAATGAACACCCGGGTTTTTCCGCACTATTAAAAGAAATCGGCTGGTGGAAAAATTGGCAGCAAACCACTATTATTCCACAAAATATCTCCGATGCGGAGCGGTTCGTGTATTTACAGTCGCTGGCTATATTAAAAATGGCTCAGTCACGAGAGAAATTTCCTTCGCGCGGACAGATCGTACATACATTTCCGCCAGACCAAATGGCTGTTGCAACGGTCCCCGGTATGGGATTTTCAATTGACGCTTTTCTAAAATCCGGACATTTCGAAGAAGCGCTGGCGACATTACAATTTATCCTGAACGGCAACAGCGGATCGCTGAAACACTATAGCTGGTCGGGGGAAAACCGCGGTCTGGGTCAAAATTACACCGTTTCCGTCAATTACTATCATGGTAATGGGACAGAGGCAACAGACACCGGGGAATTTGGCCCCATCGTACAGCTGGGAAACTTTGGTATATTGCTTGGAAATTTAAAACAGTATATCGAGACCACAGATGATATTCGTTTCCTGGAGTACTACTGGCCCAAAATATCTTCTGAAATAGCCGATGTAATTATCAACAATATCGATGCAACGGGTCTGGTCCGGGCCGACAACGGGTTTTATAACCCGGGCGCTCCAAAGCACTACTTTTACACATCGGCTGCGGCTTACCGGGGATTGGTCGATGCTGTCTGGCTCGCCCGAATGGTTAGCGATGAGGCCCGCGCCCAACAGTATGAACAGGCTGCCGTTGAGTTGCGAAACTCACTGGAGTTAAGTATTGTAACTGATAATGGTGCTGTGAAATCGTATCTCGAGGGCGGCGAAACAAATCTTGATGCGGCAACCGCGTTGGGATTGTTGTGGGTCTTTACGCCTCAGGATATCAGCAGTAAAGAAACATTGGCCGCTTTTGAAAAACACCTGAAATTTAATAACGGATTTATTCGCTTCCCACCCGACGGCAGTCGGGTTGGTGACGAGTGGGTGGTGGGTGATATGATAATCGCCGACCTCAATCAATATATGACCAATTTTAAAAAAGCAACGGCGCTCAAGTACCGGGTTAGCTCCCAGGCATTTTACAATTATGGTTTAATACCGGAATATTTCAGCAACGCTAGCTCCGATTATACGGGAACCGTTCCACTTTGTGGTCTCGGCGCCGGAATTTATGTGTCTTCTTTTTGGGGAGAGTAAATCATTTCCACCAGATTTATATTTACTTTACTGATAATAATATTCGCAGCACAATTTTTTATCGGTTGCTCCGGGGACATTTTTTCTAAAAATGAATCGTTAATCCTCGATTACCAGAACACCCGGCAGATTCACCATTTACTGGCTACAAATAAATGGTTTGACAATCCGGTAGACCGGTTCCGGCTTTGTCTGGCCATCGGGAACAGTCGGGACACCACCCTGGTTTTCAAAGTCGAGCCTTTTTTATTTGACCAATCACCTTTGGTCAGAACCGGCGCTGCTTTTGCCCTCGGACTTCTGCCGTGCCGTGAATCAGCCCGATTGCTGACCGATCGGCTTCAGGCCGAAACAGACGGGGAGACCATGCGGCAAATCGCGCTGTCCCTTGGCCGGGCTGGGACGATTGAACACCTGCAACTGTTTCAAAACCATGTCGGCAAGCATTTTTCAAAAACCACGCTTTATAAGGCCGCCGTCCACTTCTTTTCCCGCGGTATCATACCCCGTTCATTGGTTTCCGAATGTTGCCGCGCACTTATGTCGACCAACCCCTCGGAGCGGCAAACAGCCGCCGTAGCGCTGCTGCGAATTCGGCCGCCAGAGCTTGTCCTTCCACATTTATCTATTTTACTCTCCGTCTCAGACAGTCCCGATCCAGTTGTCCGCTATACCATTGCGCGGCTACTCAGAGAATTAACTTTTCCCCAAAAAAATAAATTGTACCACCGTTACATATCCGACTCCGGCTGGCGCGTCCGCTATGAAGCAGCCTTAGCTATTCCGTTCTTGACAATTGCAGACAGCTCCTGGGTAATGCTGCTGAACGATCAACACCCCTATGATGTTGCCGCCCCAGTGCAAACTCCCCCGAC
>JAUSPJ010000225.1 GCA_030655795.1 Fidelibacterota bacterium
TTCAACGCATCCGAATCCGGCAGGTACAAGAAATCAAATTTCTGATAGCCGAATTTTGCTTTGTTCTGTTCGAGGAAACTCGTCTCTACAAATTTCTTCTTTCTGACAAAATCAGGTTTATATGCAAATCCCTCGCCCTTGGTTTCGATAATCAGGGCTTTATGAATTTCTTCATTCTTGCGCGTAATAATAAGGAAATCGGGCGTATATTTACCAATATTTTTCCAGTATTTATTGGCTTTCACGAAACAGTTAATTTCAAACTCCGTCAAGCCGCGAGCGCCATTGTAATAAATCTCAAGATTCCGATTTCTGAAAGCGTCCAGGGTCAGGATGTTTTCAATTATATTTTTTTCAAATCCACTTTGATGAAAATCATAGGGAATATAATGAAAGGTACTGTCTTTCAATTTAATTTCAATTGGTAATGTCTGGGGCTTATTTAAACTGACAACCATATTGGCAAGGCCACCATTAATCAGAATTTGTTTTGCTTTTTCGTGTTCATCCGCCAGCTTTTGATCCAATACCGCGATATCTATCATTCCTTGATCATACTCCAAAATTTGCCCAGTAATGTCAGCATTCGGATAGAGTTTATCATTCTTCTCCCCGTCAGAAAGTTTGTCCACTATCAGCAGTTCGGCTTTCTCGGGAATGACTTCGCTTTGGGTTTGCAATTCACGCTTGATACTGAACGCCAGCCTGATCTGGGAATTGATCCGGTAAATATCATAGAGATCATTAAGAAATAGCTGATGTTCTTTCCAGTAAGTTATCTTGTCAAAAATACTGTTTAATATTTTCAGATGCTGGTCTAAGTCCGATACCAAAACCTGATGAAAACTCTCTTTGGAAATATCGAACAACCAATGATTCAAATTAGCCGTCTGCCGCCCTGTTTCGCTAATGAAATCCCGGGTTGCCTGGTCGATATTTTCAATTTCCCCGGTTCTAATCAGCGCTGTTGACCTATATTGTTCAATATTTATTAACAACGTTTTTAATTTATTTGCGGTATTCGGATTATCTTCCTGATCAATTGAAGTATAATTTACCTTTAACTGGCAGAATTCAATTTCCGGCAGTTTCAGATGCTCCATGCGTGAATATCTGCTTACCGTTTCAAGAGCAGGACTTTTTCCCAGACTATTGATATCCTCAATACTGGTATCCTGTTCCTTTTTGAGCTGACCATTTAATGTCTTTGCATTGTATTCATTCAGCCAGATGACAGCCGTTTCATCTTTGTCCTTTTCCACCTGGCGCAAACAACGGCAGCTGGTTTGTAGAACCATGTTGGTTGGACAATCACCTTTTTGTGATAGAATAACACCGGTCAGACTACGGCAGTCCCAGCCCTCTTTACCGATCTGAGCCAGCAAAATATAGCGTTTGGTCTTTGACGCTTCCGTTCCCGGAATATCGAGTGAGTTAAATAGCAGTTTATTCTCTTTCGGGATTTTATGATTTTTATTGCCGTCATGATTTTTCAGTATCTCTTCCTGACTAATATTTAATGAGCCTGTTAAGAAAGGATAAACTTCTTCTTCCAGGGGATCGATATTGCCACAATAAATCGCAAGTTTTGCAATATTGCCGTTTTCATAAACCCTATCACCATAAGTTTTCTGAAAATCTCTGACACCCTTTTCAATTATCTGAAGTTTGCTCAGGTTCTCGGCGATTTTTACTTTGGGAACTTTTAAAAAGGATTTAATTGCCGTTATAAGCGGGTAATAATAGACTGTATTGGTTATTTGAGAAAACCGGATATATTCATTTTCAGTAATTAGGATTTTATCGGCACTTTGCAAATAAGGCGTCCCGGAAAATCCAAGCACAGTCGTAATATTACCAGTCTGATTCCAGTCATTTACGACCTGGCGTAATTTTATATCACTGTCCGTAGCATGATGGACCTCGTCAATAAAAATAGAGAGGTTTGGCATTTTACTGATCACATGTCTTAATTCATTGGCGTACCGATCTTTCTCATCTTCGGTCTTTTCAAATAAGTGCTGTTGATCATCCAGATATACCCGGTTCAATATCACTTTCTCGGCGTTTACAACAAATACCCGAGCAAACGGATCATGCAGACAGGAACTGACTTTTTGAGCATTAGGATTTTCCACTTTGTTACTTTTTTTCGCGGATCTGGGTTGATCCAGGACATCAAATTTAATTAACCGTTTGATTTTGCTTGCCGCGGGCTCCGGCAGTACCCAGGTCGGATCGAAATTAGCGATATTCCTGAGGCTTGGACCAATAGATGATTTCAAACCAGAGGGTATCATCACCAGAAAGTTATGCGCAAAGTGTTTGTTTTCAGGCTCATTCTGAGCATAGTACAGGTTCAGATAAATAATCGCCGCCATCAGGAAGGTCTTGCCCGCCCCCATCGGCAGACTCATCAGGTAATCCGGATAATCAATATCATAGAAGATACTTTTAATGATTTTTTCATAATCCAATTTATCTGGATCGCTAATAATCAATTTTTTCAGATTCGGAAGGATTTCTTGCCCATCTTTATTTTGTACGGAAAAGTCATATAACGCATGGGCTTCTTTATGGTTTTTCAGATAATCTTTGGCTGTTTCGTTGATATTCAGTTTTGATAAATCGGAACCATTGGTAAAAAAACCTTCGGAAAACAGTTTCCAGAGCGGTTTATTTTCAGATTTAATTTTTAAAAACAGGTAGGTTTCAATGGCTTCAATCTGGGTGTCGCGCAGTTCACCCTTATTGCGTATATATTTTATGGTTTCTTTTATACTGCAATCTTCTGATTGCAGCCATAGATTCGTTTTGGATTTTATAATCTGATTCAGCACGTTTTAATTTATCCTCAAATAACCAAAAAATAAAACTATTTGGTCATGTTCCAGAGTAGTCCGAAGGACTTCCCATGGAACAACCCCGGAACAAAGTGGAAGGCGACAATAATTTATTCAGATTCAGTCTCATGTGGATTAGGACTGTCGAGTTTTTGCGGGTTTTTCAGACGTGAAATAACTCCCTGATTCAGGACTCCCGCCTGGGCGCCGTCCACAATCCGGTGATCGAAGGTGCCGGTCAGCGGCAGCATCTTACGGATTTTGATTTCACCGTCAATAACCACCGGTTTATCCTCGATCTTACCCATCGTGATGACCGCCGGAATCTTGCCGATCGGAAACAGCGCCACCATTCCATAGGACAGACCGAAAGAGCCGATATTCGTGACCATAATACTGCCGAAGGGATCCGCCGGTATTTTCAGGAATGGAAAGGCAAAACCGAGATCGAAAATCCAGAATTTGATCAGGACGAACAGCATCCTCCGAAAGGGCCAGGGGATTTTCGACAGGATTCCTTTGGAAGCGAAAGCGCCGGACTCGTTACCGCTGCGTTTCTGTTCGGCTTTTTTTCGGATAATCTCTGAGATCTCACCTACCGCCAAATCCTGGGCTTTGTGCACAATCAAACCGGTCATATCCTTGCCCTTGATGGATACCGTCACAAACACATCGGCGTCCTTGCGGAACACCACATGTCCCCGGCGGACAAAACAGTTGACATCGGGCGCATCTTCATAGAGTGTCCGGGCAACCGCCGCCGTCACGAAATGGGTAATCGTCAGCCGGCGTCCTTTTGTGCGTTCTTTTTCGATGTAATCAACAATGCCGGTCACGTCGGCATCAAAG
>JAUSPJ010000237.1 GCA_030655795.1 Fidelibacterota bacterium
GGAGATGATTCAAAAATCCGGTATTCCCTGGGCAATAATTCGCACCAATATATTATATGGGAACACTACCGTCCAGAAAGCGAGTTTTGTCCGCTGGGTGATTGAGAAACTGCAGCGCTTTGAAATAATTTCGATCGTGAACGACCAGTTTGGCAATCCCACCTGGAGTTTTGGTTTAGCCGAGGCGATCCAAAAAATTATTGATAAAAAAGCGGTCGGTTTATACCATTATGCCGGAAAGGATTATATCAGTCGGTTCGAGTTTGCCTTGAAAATTGCCGGTGTTTTTAATCTCGACCCGATGCTGATTCGCAAGACGACAACCCGGGCATTAAATCAAAAAGCGCCCCGGCCGTACAAATCCGGATTGACTTGTGAAAAATTAAAAAAAGAACTGAACGTTCCGTTTTATTCAATAATAGAATCACTAAATCTGATGAAGGGAAACAGCTAGTGGAATCGGTCGTTATCATTCCGACATACAACGAAAAAGAGAATATTAGAACGGTAATCGAAAAGCTTAATAATCTGAATATCGATTTGGATATCCTTATCATCGATGATAACAGCCCGGACGGGACCGGAGCAATTATCAAAGAATTACAAAAATCACATAAAAATATTTTCATGATTGAGCGTCCCTGCAAAATGGGACTCGGGACCGCCTACGTGAAGGGATTCCGCTGGGCGCTGGATAAGGGCTATCAGTATATTTTGGAAATGGATGCTGACCTGTCCCATAATCCCGAGGATGTTCCCCGCCTGATAGACGCCTGTAAGAATGGCGCTGATCTGGCAATCGGCTCCCGGTATTGCGATGGCGTCAATGTTATAAACTGGCCGATCAAGCGGCTTTTATTGAGTTATGGTGCGAATCTGTACACCCGGATTATCACCCGGATGCCGGTAAAAGATGCCACAGCCGGTTATAAATGTTTCGACCGGAAAGTGCTGGAATCGATTGACCTGGGCCGGATTAAATCGTCGGGCTATTCGTTTCAGATTGAGATGAATTTCCGGGCATGGAAAAAGGGCTATCAAATTTCCGAAGTATCTATAATTTTTGTTGAACGGACCGAAGGCCATTCGAAAATGTCCAAAACCATCGTCTGGGAAGCTGTTTTTATGGTCTGGAAACTGAATCTATTAAATTGGTTAGGTAAACTGAATTAATGAAAATCTCGGTAATCATCGTCAGCTACAACGTTAAAGAATTTCTCCAACAGAGTATTCTTTCTCTGAAGAATTCCCTCAATGGTATCGATCATGAGATGATTGTCGTCGATAACAATTCCGTCGACGGGACATCCGAAATCATCAAGTATAAATTTCCTGAAATCATTTTAATCGAAAATGAAGACAATCGTGGTTTTGCAGCTGCCTGTAATCAGGGTCTGAAAGTGTCTTCCGGTGAGTATCTGCTGCTCCTGAATCCGGATACAATGATTCAGGAAGATACAATTTCCACGATGATCAATTTTTTTGAGGAAGTGCCCGATGCCGGCGCTGCGGGCTGTAAGATATTAAATTCAGACGGCTCATTACAGCTTGCCTGCCGGCGCAGCTTTCCGTCGCCGAAGGTTGCGTTGCCCAAATTACTTGGATTAAGCCGGCTGTTTCCGAAAATAAAACTCTTCGGTAAGTATAATTTAACCTACGAAGACCCCGATGATTTAATTGAGGTTGATGCGGTCAGTGGCTCTTTTCTGATGTTCAGAAGGACCGTTTTTGAAAAAATACTGGGGCTTGACGAGACATTTTTCATGTACGGTGAAGACCTTGACTACTGTTACCGGATCAAGGAAGCCGGCTGGAAAATTTATTATGTTCCCGATACAAAAATAATTCATTACAAAGGTGAAAGCGCCAAGCTGGCCAGTTTTGATAATTTTATCACCTTTTATAGGGCGATGGATATTTTTGTCAAGAAGCATTTCAATAAAAGCTATTCCATTATTTTCGATATCGTGTTGCGGATGGGTATTCTTACCCGTGGAATAATGTCGCTCATCGGACGCTTTTTTCGTAAATATATTATTCTGTTCGTGGACGGCCTGGCGGTTTCCGCCGCAATCCTGTTAGCCCATTATCTGCAACCTCATCCGATTAGCGATGTTTCCATGGTTTTTTCAATGTTGATTTTCTATCTGTTACTCTGGCTGGGAACGGGTTATGCTATCGGTCTGTATGAGCGGCGTGATCTTTCCTATTCACGGGCGGCCATCGCATCGGCGCTCAGCTTTATTGCATCGCTGGTTTTCAATCTGGTATTCAAGGGCTTTATTTATTCCCCGCATCTCCTGATCTGGAGTTTTCTGCTGGTGATGTTGTTTTTACCCGGCTGGCGCATTTTTTTACTGTTTCTGCAGCGTCGCCGAATCATCTCTCCCAAATCGCCCTTGTCGCGGGCACTTTTATCCCGCCGGACAATCATCGCCGGAACGGGCAGTGAAGGTGAACGGATTGCAAAAAAATTACAGAGTCATATTGAGCATGGGTTTGAGATACTGGGTTTTGTGGATAAGAAATATGCGCTCAAACAGACCCTTGGATTCCCGTTTTTAGGTGTCGTGAACGATTTGGGAGAAATCATCAGGATTCACAAAGCCACGGAGATCATTTTTACTACTGACGAGTTCAGCAACGACGATATTTTGAATATTCTTGATCGTTTGAAAAAAGTGCGGGTAAACATTAAAATAGTACCCCGGAATCTGGATTATATCATTGGAAAATCGAGCGTCGAAAAAATTGAAGATATTCCGTTAATTGAAGTTGAATATAACCTGTATCGGCTGGGCAACCGGTTTTCAAAACGATTATTTGATTTTGGTTTATCGCTTTTGGCGTTGCTTTCAATGTCACTTTTTATGATTCCCTATGCGTTGTTGACAGGATATAAGT
>JAUSPJ010000239.1 GCA_030655795.1 Fidelibacterota bacterium
CTCCATGTACACTTACGGCCCGGTTCCGTCCAGAAGATTGGGAAATTCCATCGGCGTCAGCCCGATCCCACCCAAGGTTTGTTCTTATTCATGTGTATATTGTCAACTGGGACGAACCTCAACGCTACAGGCAAAACGACAGCACTTCTTCCCGAAAGAGGAAATTTTTAGCGATATGGAAAAAGTCGTAGCTTCATCATCTGCTGACGTTATTACCTTTGCCGGTGATGGGGAACCGACACTCTGCAGCGATTTGGGCTGGCTGATTCGCACAACCAAAGAGGAATTTGGGCTGCCAGTGGCCGTTATCACCAATGCATCGCTCCTGTTTCAAGAGGATGTTCAAAAGGATTTGCAGGCGGCTGATATACTTTTACCGACTCTGGATGCCGGCAATCAGGATGTCTTCAAACGGATTAATCGTCCTCACGGATCGATTACGTTTGATAAAATGATAACGGGCCTGACTGATTTTCGAAAAGAATTTTCCGGTCAACTCTGGCTGGAAGTTATGTTGGTTAAGGGTGCTAACGATACCGATGAACAATTGTCAATGCTTCGGGACAGTGTGGCAGCAGTGCAGCCGGAAAAGGTCTTTGTCATGACGCCGATCCGACCGCCCGCGGAGAACTGGGTGACCTGCCCGGAGCCGGAGCGTGTTCGGATAGCAGAACAGATGTTGTCGAAGGCGGTTGCGTTAGGAGATCGCGAAGAGGGCGACTTCGGCGTGGCTGAATTTGCAAATGCCGCTGAAGCCATTCTAGAGATTTCCGCCCGGCATCCGCTGCGGCTGGAACAGGCCAGGGCGATTGAGCGGAAATTTATTGAAACGGGTACGGTGGATCGGCTTCTACAAGACCAAATAATTACGATCAATAGTTATCGCCAGACCGATTATATCAAACCTGAAAAACCGAAAAGACGTCAGGGGACAATCTCTGACCCTTCCATTGTTATATCCGTTGATCGGATAAATTGCTGTACCTATCGGGTAACTTTGGGACCTGATGATCGAAAAAAACTCTATCGGGTCATCTTAGCAGACAGCTATTATAACAGTTTAGCCCGGGGACGCCTGAGTAAGGAAGAGCTTCTGGAAAGTTGTTTTCGGTATTTTGCGAATGATGCCCTGCTGGATCGATTGGAATCTAAATTTACACTTCGGGATATTTGTAAACAGTATCCGGAGTTTGAAACGGGTATTAAAAATGCAATTATGGGGAGTTGAGGGGTAAAGGATGTTGATTAAAATTGTTTACGATAATACGTCGATTCGGGATGACCTGCAGAGCGACTGGGGCTTTGCGGCTGTCATCGAGGTAGAGAGCAATAGGATTCTGTTTGACGCCGGCGCCGATGGTGATATTCTCCTAAATAATATGCAAAAAATGAACCTTGATCCAACGTCAATTGATACGGTTTTTATCTCCCATCATCATTTTGATCATACCGGCGGTCTGGCTGCGTTTTTAGCGAAAAATAACAAGGTAACACTTTATGTGCCTGAGTCCCTTCGGGGAGTGCGAAACGCTGCCGAGGTGGTTCATGTGTCAAAGCCTATTACTTATTGGAGACAATATCCACTCCACCGGCGAATTGAAAAGTATTGAACAATCATTAATTATTGAAACGGAAAAGGGAATTGTGATAGTCGCTGGCTGTTCCCATCCGGGATTAGGCAATATCATGAAAGTGGCAGAACCTTATGGTAAAATATATGCAATTGTGGACGGATTTCATGGATTCAGGGAATTTGACATATTGAAAAATGTTCACAAGATTTGCCCTACTCACTGCACCCAACATATAAATGAAATTAGATTGCTTTATCCTGAAGAATATATTCAGGGTGGTGCTGGAAAAATTATTGAATTGTAAAAGTATACTTAGAAAGGAACGTATTGTGGCAGAACCGAGAGACCGAATGACGGAAATTCAGGAACAGGATAAGCGCATTGAACAGAACCTGGAACTGATTAAATACCGCATTGCCGTATTCAGCGGTAAAGGTGGTGTGGGAAAAAGTACTATCGCTGTGAATCTTGCTTATTCCTTGTTGAAAGACAATCTGAAAGTAGGCCTGCTTGACGCGGACATTACCGGGCCGAATATTCCACAGATGGTTGGATTGTCCGGTATGCCGGAAATGATGGACCGGCACCAGATATTGCCTCAGATTAAAGATGACTTGCGGGTAATTTCGATTGCCCCGATGATCCCCAAAGATCAGCCGGTTATCTGGCGGGGACCTTTGCGGTCGGGCACTATCTCCCAGTTTTTAGCCGATGTGGTCTGGGACGAACTGGATGTGCTGGTAACCGATCTTCCGCCGGGGACCGGGGATGAAGTGCTGACAGTTTCCCAGAAAATGCACCCTCAACTGGCAATTATTGTGACGACGCCTCAGGAGGTGTCCCTTATCGATTGCCGCCGGGCGGTGAATATGGCGAAGAAGTTAAATATTCCGAAAATCGCCGTCGTTGAGAATATGTCGGGTCTGATTTGTCCCCATTGCGGAGTAGCGATTGATTTCTTTGGCACTGGTGGCGGTGAACAGATGGCTAAAGAAATGGATGTGACATTTCTTGGCCGGATTCCGATGGAAAAGCAAAGCCGCGAATGTGGCGATAACGGCACGCCGGTGGTGCTGAAATATCCGGAATCCCAGACGACGAATGCCTTCCTGGAAATATCCCGGAATGTGCTTCAATTTCTGAAACAGTAAGGATTATTAAAAATGAAAATTGCCATTGCCAGCGGAAAGGGCGGTACGGGGAAGACGACTCTGTCCACTAATCTGGCTGTTTATCTGGCCGAAAAAGAG
>JAUSPJ010000066.1 GCA_030655795.1 Fidelibacterota bacterium
ATTTTTGGTATTCTCGGGAAAAACGGGACGGGTAAAACCACGACCATCAACATCCTGATGGGATTTCTCCGGCCAACAGGCGGAAAATGTTATGTGCTGGGTGAAGAATCCCACAACCTCAACCCGCAAACCCGGGCAAAAATCGGTCTGCTGTTTGAAGGACACGTGTGCTACGAATTCATGACCGTAGCACAAATTGAAAAATTCTACAGCCAATTCTTCCCCAACTGGAGAAAAGATTTATACTTTGGCCTGATCGATCTTCTTGGCGTCACTTACGATCATAAAATTTCCAATATGTCATGCGGACAGCGTTCACAGGTCGCCCTTGGCCTGATCATGGCACAGGACCCGGAATTGATGATTCTCGATGATTATTCCATGGGGCTGGACGCCGGCTATCGAATGCTGTTTATCGACTACCTGATTGACTATGTCCGGGAAAACAACAAAACCGTTTTCATGACCTCCCACATTATCCAGGACCTCGAACAGATTATTGATGATGCTATTATAATGGGACGTCAGAAAATTCTCTTACAAATGCCGATTAAAGAGTTTTTAGCTTCTTTTCATCAGTATCATTTCAGTGTTGACGGACAACTTCCCGATCTGGATTTCGATGATACCGTGGCCAACTGGGAAAGCCTCAAAAATCATTACACGGTTTATTCCTTTAAAGCCGAAAATGATGTGAAAACGTATCTGGAAAATAAAGGCGTCTCGATTAAGGATTTTCACGAAACATCCATGAACCTCGAACACGCCTTCATCGGCCTGACCGGGAAGTATTAAGAAAGGTTGAACTATGTACAAAGCAATTTTATTTAAAGAATGGCTGAAAATCCGCTGGGTTGTTCTGGGATCCGTACTCGTCATTTTAGGATTCCTGATCTATATCGGCCTGAATGTGCGTCAGTATTTCGAAATGAACGATCCCATCAATGTTTGGATATATTTTGTTCAGCGCAAAGTCCTCTATTATTCTATAATAAAATTTATCCCGACCTTTATCGCAATTGTTCTGGCCATTGTCCAGTTTGTACCGGAGATGGCGAAGAAACGTTATCGTTTATTTTTTCACTTACCCTTCAGCGAAACTAAATCGCTGTTCTACATGTCCGGTATCGGACTGGCACATATCCTGCTGATTGCCACCATTCTTCTATCAGGTCTGGCCTTTATCGGATCGATCTATTTCCCGATTGAAGTAACGGTCAGTTCCCTGATCAGTGTGTTGCCGTGGCTGTTAGCCGGATTTGCCGGTTACCTGGCCACCTCGGCAATAGTCCTCGATCCTTCCTGGAAATACCGGGTGCTGTTTGGATTGTTTTTTGCACCCTTCATCCAGAGTTTATTCCTGGAAAGCGGCTATTATGAATATAAGTACTCAATCGGGGTTTATTTCCTCATCTCACTCCTGTTCGGGATTATCATCCTGTTCCCGGGATATCGTTTACGGAAAGGAAGCGTAAAATGACCGCAAAACTATCACGCTATTCAATAATTATTTTAGTAACAATCTCCCTTTCAATTCTACTGCCCAGTTTATACTGGATGATTTTCGACAAACCTCTTCGAACACCACAAATCTCGTACAGTCCGATTATCAAGGATTTTGTGTATACGCAAACCGGGGAAAACAGTAGTGGCGAAAAAGAGTACCTGGATAATCAGGGCAAATCTTATGATCGTAAAAGTTATGAGGCGCTGTTGCCATTTTCATTCTATTACAACCTGGATAAATGGGGCATTCTTCCCGACAGCATTGACGGCATTCCCATAAGTACCTCCTATATTCGCCGGAATTCTCAAATTGTCCGAATTCGGAGCGTCTATTTTCATACACCCATGATACAGATAAGCCCGCTTTTTGAATCCCAGTCGGACTTTACCCGTTTGGAAATGCCTAACGAACTGTTCCGCATTTCCGACAAACTTGAATTTCTGAACGCAAGGTCCAACAGTGTCGTAGATTCACTTTCGGATATCTATAATCAGGCATTCACCGAACGGGGATTTCAGTTTCCGGCAAAATATATCGCCGGTAACCCGACCACCCGGAAGGCCTTTGATGAAGGCTATTTCATCATCGATGCCGCAAACACTGTTTTTCATCTGAAGCAGATCAAAGGGAAACCCTATTGTGTCCGAACAGGCATACCAATAGATCTGAATCTCCGTTATATCACCGTGGAGGAAAACTCGCGCCGGGAGTTTTATGCCATCGCAGTTACCTGGGAAAATCAAATTTACCTGATCACATACGATGATTATAAACTTGTCCGCCTTCCTGTTAATGATTTCAACGCAGATGAAATGGATCTGATGTTCTACATTGATCCGATTTACCGGACAATCAAGTATTACAGCGACCAGGAACTCAAATGCATTGTAACCGATAAGGATTACAATATTATCGACACATATGAAACCAGATGGCTTCCTAAAAGCGAATGGACCAGCAGCAAAATCGCAGCAGCAATCTTTCCCTTTCAGGCCGAGCGGGAGAATGCCCGGACCGACTATATTCTCTTCAATCTTAAATTCAACGGCTGGCTGGCGCTTATTGGTACATTCCTCGCCCTGCTTACCACGCTTGCCGTTAAAACGATGGTTTACCGGGAAAACCTGAAGGAAAACTGGTTTGATCTGCTGCTTGTTGCGGTTACCGGTCTTTATGGCGCTTTGGCTGTACTGCTCATCCGCCCGGAACCCTGGGATTAAATTTAGCGACAAACGTCTCCTCTCGCGACGTAACCGGACAGCATGCTACTCCTCGCTGTCCGGTTCTGTTTTTGTAGAGATTTAACTTCATATTTTTTTTCATCACCCCTATATTTAAAGGTCTGAGACATTGAAGGTTAAATTGAAAACACAATTTACACGCTATAAAAACAT
>JAUSPJ010000245.1 GCA_030655795.1 Fidelibacterota bacterium
ATCAGGCAAAAAATCGGACTTCTGTCCGGAATTCCCCTGTTTCTGCTCGTGCTCTTTTTACCATTGTCCAAAACTATGGACCCGCTTGCACACCGCACTCTGGCGGTAGCAATTCTTATGGCGTGGTGGTGGATTACCGAAGCAATTCCGATTCCGGCTACCGCACTGATTCCGATTCTGGCGTTTCCGGTTTTAAAAGTGCTGCCTCTCAAAGAAGTCGTTCCATCCTATGGAGACAGTAACATTTTTCTGTTCATGGGTGGGTTTTTTCTGGCAATGGCCATCCAGAAATGGAACCTGCATCGCCGGATTGCACTTCACATTATCCACGTTATTGGTTCGGGACCGCACAAAATCATCCTCGGATTTATGGCCGCCACTGCGTTTCTCTCCATGTGGATTTCCAACACCGCGACAACAATGATGATGTTTCCCATCGGCATGGCCGTCATTGTCCAGATCAGCGGGTTTGTGGAAAACAGTGATAACTATAATCAAAAGCATCTTAAATCTTTCCAGGTCGCCCTGATGCTCGGCATTGCCTATGCCGCCAGTATTGGCGGTATCGGCACCAAAATCGGCACACCGCCGAATATTGTTTTCGCCGGGGCCGTCCGTACGCTTTTTCCCGGAGCGCCGGAAATCAGTTTTCTGCAATGGATGGGGGTCGGTTTGCCGCTTGTGTTAATTTTCCTTCCGCTTACCTGGCTGCTCCTGACGCGGGTGATCCAGCCGGTGGATTTACCTGGCCTGCAAGACAGCAGCGGCATCATCGATGACGAGCTAAAAAAGTTGGGCAAAATGAAAACGGGTGAACGTCTTGTATTGCATATTTTCATCCTGACGGCCCTGGCCTGGATTTTTCTGAAAGACATTGAGCTGGGCGCCTTTACCATTCCCGGCTGGTCAAACCTCTTAGGCATCGAAAAGTATGTTAATGACGCCACCGTTGCCATCGGGTCGGCAATCCTCTTGTTTTCAATTCCGGTCAATTTCACGAAAAGGGAGTTTTTACTCGACTGGGAATGGGCAATAAAAATCCCCTGGGGTATTCTCCTGCTCTTTGGCGGCGGCATTGCATTGGCGAATGGATTTAAATGTTCCGGGCTGGCCGGTTGGATTGGCGGATACCTGGGTCTGCTCTCTCATCTGCCCCTGGTCATTATGATCATGGCCACCTGTTTTTTGCTGACATTCTTAACGGAACTGACATCCAACACAGCCACATCGGCGATATTCATGCCGATCCTGGCCTTGACCGCTCTGGCGATGAACATTCATCCCTACCTGCTCATGATCCCGGCGACGATCTCTGCTTCCTGCGCCTTTATGCTGCCCGTAGCCACTCCGCCCAATGCCATTATTTTTGGTTCCGGCTGCGTGACAATCCCGCAAATGGCCAAAAACGGAGTGGTGTTGAATATTGTTGGAATCATTATCGTTACATTAATCACATACCTGATCGCAATTCCCCTGTTTGGTATCATACTGGGACAAATGCCCGTCTGGGCACATTAAGGCCGCGCCATGAATCTGATTGCTAAATTAATTCTTCGCTTCCGTATTCCACTTCTGCTACTGGTTTCAATTGTAACCGCCTTCATGCTCCGCTATGTTCCCGGTCTGGAAATGAAAAACGACGCATCGACCTGGTTTTCCGATGATGACTCCACCCTGATTCAGTACCGGGAATTCCAGGATACTTTCGATGAAAGCCAGTTTGTCATGGTAGCATACACATGGAAACGGCTATTTGCACCGGACGAGATTATTTATCTAAGTTATTTAACAGACTCTCTTGCTCAACGGCCTCATATTCGGGAAGCAATCAGTTTCACAACAGTAGAAACCATTATCGGAACCGATTATAGCCTGCAAATTGGTTTTCTGTTTGATGAAAATCTCAGCCTTCCGGAACTGAAAAACAGAATCCGGAGCAATCCGTTCATTTACGGTAATCTGGTTTCCCGGGATTTTCAGACTGTGGCAATTATGCTCATCCTGGAGCGAAACAACGATGAAAATAAAAGCCTCGGCGAATTTAACCAGGAAATCGACACTGGTATCAGGGACTTCCTTCTTCGGTAAACCACTCAGACCGGACGGCAGTTTCATGTGGGGGGCGAGCTCGTCACCGACGCGGCCATTAACAATTTAATGGACAAAGACATCAATGTGTTTTCCCCTTTATCAATGCTCATTTCAGCCATTTTTCTCTAGATAATATTCCGAAATATTCAATCGATACTCTTTCCATTACTGACTGTCTTATTCGCTCTTATTTGGATTATGGAAGCAAAAGGATATGTAGACTCTCCGATCACACCGGTTTCAACCACACGATTTGCCCTGGTTACAATTATCGGACTGGCGAATTCCGTGCATTTGATCAGTCAGTTCCAGATAGAATTCAATATTTTCCAGGATAAAAAAGCGGCCATTATTGCGAGTCTTAAAAACGCCGGCGCGCCCTGTTTTTTCACATCCCTGACAACGGCAATCGGCTTTGGATCACTGGTCACCAGTTCAATTCCCAGCATTTACAATCTTGTCCCAAAGGGAATCTTCGATGAATCTTTGCAGCAATCGGTATCATGAGTTCATTTGTTTTATCAATCATACTGATCCCAATCGGGCTTCTATGGTTTACGCCAAAACACACAAAAGATGTCGTAATAAAATCAAGCTTTCTAAATAATAGTTTAAACAAAATCGCCGATATCAATGAAAAGTACCGGGTGATTGTCATAGCCGCATTTACCGCCGTTGTCATATTTATGGCTCTCGGAATTCCCCGGATCAGGATCGAAGGTTCGATGATTGAATACCTGAAACCCCACACCAAGTTGTACCAAGACACCCAATATCTGGATCGGCATCTGGCCGGCATTTCCAGCACCGAAATTATTCTAAACGGAGAGATGGACTGTTTTAAGAATCCTGAAGTGCTGACAGAAATTGAAGCGTTCCAGAAAAGCCTGACAGCCCATCCACAGGTATCGGTTTCTTATTCGGTGGCAGACTACATTAAACTGATCTACCGCTCCCTAAACAGCGACGATAATTCTTATTATCGTGTTCCGGAGACATCGGAAGCGGTTGCCCAATGCCTCTTCATGTATGAAATTTCCGGTGGTGAAGAAATTGATACATACATGACCACCGATTATGATATTGCCCGTATTTCTATCATCACCAAGCAGATGGACGATATTCAAAACGAACAACTCTTTACAATCATTGATGAATTTTTAGAATAACAGCAATCATTGCCTCGGTAGCGATCGGAATTGTTGTCGATGATACGATTCACTACTTCACCCATTTCAAATACGAATATCAGCGGTGCGGAGATATTCACAAAGCCATGCGGGCGGCCCTGACCGGCGTCGGCCGGGCATTGATATTTACTTCACTGATTCTGACCACCGGTTTTCTGATATTCATTTTGTCGGAAACCCGCATCCTGATGGATTTCGGCATCCTGGCGAGCATCGCCATTTTTACAGCCCTTTTGGGCGACTTGTTTATCGGGCCGGTGTCGTTATCATCGCTTGATGTACTGCGGAAACGCTTTCAGAAATAAAATAGGGCACAGTTCCCCATACCCCTATTCAAAATTATTAGCGTGTATTCGCGGTTTACAAATTCCGATATATATCAAGCACCTCTTCCGCAATCGCTGCACAGGCGGTCAATGCCGGTGAATCGATGCCTACAAGATTGATAAATCCGGGTTGGTCTTTATCTGTTTCATTCCTGATCACAAAATCTCTAACAGCTTCGCCTTTTGCCTGCAGCTTTGCCCGAATACCGGCAACACCGGGTGTCAGATCTGATTTTTCCAGGAACGGTAAATATTCTTTTGCATCGCTGAAAAATTCTCCCAGATGCGCCGGATTAACTTCATAGTCAATCTCATTCACATAAATCGCATTAGGACCCAGCGCAAAGGAACCATCCAGTCTCAGTCTCACATGGATTCCCAAACTGACCGGTGTTGGCGTTGGGTAAATCAGGCGGCTCATTTTCCCACTGTGACGTTCATTCACATCATAATATTCGCCTTTGACCCAGTAGATCCGATACTGACTTGCCTCTATATTAATTCCCAGCATCGCGGAGATTTGATCCGCGTAGAGTCCGGCGGCATTGATGACAACATCCGTGACTATTTCTTCAATTTTACCATTATCCCGATGGACAATCACTTTATAGAAATCCGCACATTTTTCCAAACCGATGACTTCATGGCCATATCGGATTATTACTCCGTTTCCCAGCGCCGTCTGCTCAAAATAGCGCATTAATTCCGTGGCATCCAGAACTCCGGATTCCGAACTCAGCAGCGCCCATTTGGCCCGAATGTTCGGTTCGAGGCTTTTTATTTCCTGTTCCTCAATCATCCGTAAATTCGGTACCCGGTTGATTTTTCCCTGATGATAAATTTCTTCGATATTTTTTCGCTCGTTTTCGGTATTGGCAATGATCAGTTTTCCGGTTTTCCGATGTGGAATATTGTGCGCAGAACAGATTCCATATAACATACGATTGCCGTCCACACAGAGTCTAGCTTTCAGGCTGCCGGTAGGATAATACATGCCGCCGTGAATGACCTCACTGTTACGCGTCGACGTATCCTGTCCGAATGTGCTGTGGCGTTCCAGTAATACAATGTTTTTTTTTACTATTGATAAACGTTTGGCGATGGCCAGACCGACTGAACCGGCGCCGATAATTACTATTTCTGCTCTATTCATAAGGCTCCTTTTTTGGTAATGCTTTTACCATTGTTCATAATGTACTTTCTCATCTTCATATTGGGAGCGGGAGATTTTTTCTTCATCCGGATGACCAATGGCCACCATGCTGAAAACCTTAATATTCTCCGGGACTGATATTATATCTTTTAAAAAATCTTCGTCATTACTACGGGGATGATAACCAATCCAAACGCCGCCCAATCCCAACTCAGGCAGGGCCAGGAGAATATTCTCCGTTGCTGCCGCGCAATCCTGGTCCCAGCGTTTGGGAGAGACAGCCGTGTCTCCACAAACAGCAATAGCCAGCGGCGCC
>JAUSPJ010000255.1 GCA_030655795.1 Fidelibacterota bacterium
GAAAAACAGCAATAAAATTCTGCTTACAACCATTCTCGCGATACTCGTCATCGTCGCCGGCCTGATCATCAGCAGCCGGATTATAATTACAAAAGTCCCCGATCGGTCAATGAAATATTCAGATGAGGACTTCATTTCCAAAACCCTGGATCTGGCTGATTTCGACGCTATTGAAACCAGCGGTATCTGGCAGGTCGAAATATATCATGGAAATGAATACTCTGTTACGCTGTATTATCCGGTATCGGAGTCCCGCGAAATCGATGTCCACACCCGGGACAATCAACTCCGTCTGAAGAATGATATGAAGTGGCAGCGGCAGCGCAAACTGTTCCGGGCGACCATTACGATGCCGGAACTGAGCAGCCTGAGAACTGAGGACGGCGCTTCAATTACATTTTATGATTTTGATTGTGATGAGCTCGATATCAAAATTACCGGCGCGGCAGAAATTGACGCCCGCAATTCGAGAATTGAGAACCTCAAATTGCGCTGCGAAGGCGCTGCGGACGCCAATTTCAAGGATTCCGAAGTGGTAAACGCAAAATTAAACATCAATGGCGCCAGCCGGATTACCCTGACAATGGCCGGCGGTAAATTAACCGGCAATGCTCACGGCGCCTCCTCTATCGTGTATTACGGAGAAGTTTCCACACAAGATATTGCCACGGCCGGCGCTGTGTCTGTTCGCCATCGCTGAAAATATTGGAAAAAATTATATTTTAAACGTTCGCAAATACCCTTAATATTTGTGATTCCCGTCAGAAAGTTCCGTCAATTCGCTTGACATTGACGGGATTTTTCTATAACATTTTTGGCGTTTTTGATTAGCTGTTAAATATCTGAAAAACTATCATGAAACTATTAATTTCATCAAATAATCGGGACAAGATAAAGGAAATTCGTGCCATATTTCAATTACCTGATGTCGAACTTGTCGCCCTGAACAGTTTTCCCAATGCACCCCAGGTAGTGGAAGACGGGAACACCCTTTACGAAAACGCATTAAAGAAGGCATCTATGCTATACGAATTTTCAGGAC
Organism: Fidelibacterota bacterium; assembly: GCA_030655795.1. Lineage (GTDB taxonomy): Bacteria > Fidelibacterota > UBA2242 > UBA2242 > UBA2242 > B118-G9. The sequence goes on from JAUSPJ010000255.1 coordinate 1,043, forward strand.
TGCCTACTATTTCCGATGACACCGGTCTCGAAGTTGATGCCTTAAACGGCCGGCCCGGCGTTTATTCGGCCCGGTTTGCCGGCGAGAACGCCAGCTATGATGACAATGTGGACAAAATGATCCGTGAAATGCAAGCGGTTCCGGACAAAAACCGGACGGCACGGTTCCGGACTGTGGCAGTTTTTTATCATCCGGATTTAATAATTCACGAAGAAGCTGTGATCGAAGGGTACATTTTATTCGAAAGACGCGGAATCAGTGGTTTTGGATACGATCCTATCTTCTACGTTCCCGGGAAGAAGAAAACCCTGGCTGAGATGAGCCGCGACGAAAAGAATGCTATTAGCCATCGGGGACAGGCATTTTCACGTCTGTATAAATCGCTGTTAATTCAGTTCCCGTCAATAACCGATATTAACTGAGGTGTCGTCGAACAAACTTGCTACGACTTTCTTAAGTAATTGAACCTATATTAACATTTTTTTGGAGTGACGACACTGTATCGTATCAGGAAATATACATATATACTGATTTTATCAGTTTTACTTTTTTCACAAGTATTTGCTCAGCAGGAAACAGCCGAGGCAACGGGTATCGCATTTCCCCTGCAGGTAGACTGGCTTTCACACCGTTTTTCATCGATTAAAATGGATCCGCCTCACGGTTTATCTCTGCTGTCACCCTACGCAAGTCAGTCCAACCGAAGGGTGCTGAAGATAAACTATGCATCCCGGTTAAAATTCGACAGCCAGCTGGATTATACCGGCCGGAATATCATTTTCACGCAAGAATACGATGGTATGCCGGGGCGGATTCCACAGGGTATCTCATTAGAATCTTATTTTCAGACAAAGTCAAAGTACTATTTGCGAAATGAATTGCGTAGTCTCTGCAGTAAAGGATTCGCTAAAGAAAAACTGGGCGCCCGGTCTGAAAAACTGGAACTGATCGGCGCCGACATCGCCGGCCAGCGGGTATCGCTGCGGGTATCCGGAAACGTCAATATTAACGGCCGTCTGCAAAACCAGCAGCAGTCCCAGGTCCGCACCGGTTATAACGCCGGTTCATCCACGACCTTTATCGTCGACCAGAAACAGCAGCTGAACATTGAAGGGAAAATCGGCGACCGCATCAGCATCCTTGTCGATCAGGACAGTGAACGTGACTTCGATTTCGAAAACAACCTGAAAATCATCTACACCGGACAAGAAGACGACATCGTTCAGAAAGTCGAAGCCGGTAATATTTCCCTCTCGCTGCCGGGAACACAGTACGTGACATTTTCCGGAACGAATAATGGCCTGTTCGGATTGAAAGCGCTTTTAAAACTGGGCGCCATCGATATTACCACCATCGCCAGTGTGGAAAAAGGGAAAAAAGAAAAACTAAGCGTCGACGGCGGCGCCCAGCAGACAAGCAATTCCATCAGAGATTATGACTATCGTAAAAACACCTACTTTTTCCTGGACCACAACTTTCGAAGCACATTCTATGACATGTTTCTGGAAAGTGGCGGCCGGTTTACCTATGATCCAAACCGGATTGTCGCCGATCTGGAGGTATATAAATCGATTATCAACGAAGTCGCCGGCAGTATGAAAGGATACGCCTATGTAGATCCGAACAATCCTGACCAGGACACGACTCACATCGAGCGAATATTTCAGCGCTTGACCCTGGACCAGGATTATATAGCCAATTTAAACCTCGGATTTATCCGTTTAAACTCCCCCGTTCAGGAATCGGAAATTATCGCCGTTGTCTACCGGACTATCAACTCAAATAAGCAAACCATTGAGACTTATGGCGACTGGCAGGCAAAAGATACGAGTAATATTAAACTGAAGCTGATCAAACCCGAGCAGAACAGACCCAGTCATCCCTGCTGGGACCTGGAATTTAAAAACGTCTATTACCTCGGAACCACCGGTATCAACGATGTGGGTTTTGAATTAAACCTGGTCTATATCTACGGTGAAACCGGCGAGGTGGAACGCGACCCTAGCGACGGCGAAACGTTTTTACAGAAATTTGGCCTGGATAATAGAGGAAATACACCCGGGTCTCCCCCAGACGGACTTGTTGATCTGGACAATCCGGCCATCATTAATCTGCAGTCCGGTGAATTGTGGTTTCCGTACCTGCGCCCTTTTCAGTATGATTCCACCGGAGTCAGCACCGAACAGAATCCGAATTTAAATAATCTGTACAACTGTTCCGCCATGTACGACAGCAACCGCACCAACCAGACAGCAATTAACCAGGATTCTAAATTTAAAATTGTCTATAAATATGAAAACCGCAGTTCCGTCATCAATCTCGGCGCGATGGTTATCGACGGCAGTGAATCGGTCACATTGGGCAGCCAGACTTTGATCCGGGGTATTGACTATACGATCGATTATTTCACCGGTACGTTGACATTGCTGAACGACGAGGCAATGCAGCCCAACTCCAAACTTGATGTAAAATACGAACGCAATCAGTTTTTTCAACTGGATAAAAAAACCATTTTGGGCGCCCGCGCTCAATATGACTTTGGCGATAATTCCTTCATCGGCGGTACTGCGCTGTATTTCAGCCAGTCGGTCGTCGATGAAAAAGTCGATGTCGGCTATGAACCCATGCGGAATTTTGTCTGGGACATTAACGGCCGGATCAACCAGAATCTGAATTTTCTGACCCGGGCGGTAAACTGGCTCCCATTAATCCAGACCGACAAAGCATCCGCAATCACCATTGAGGGTGAAATCGCCCAGGTGCGCCCCAATCCGAATACGCTTAGCAATGACGCTACCGGTGATCCAAGCGGGGTCGGTTTTATCGACGATTTTGAAGGCTCAAAGCGGATTACGTCGCCGCCAATTATGCAGCGTTACTGGGCTCCATCGTCGGCCCCGCTGGAAAAAAAAGAAAACCAGCGCGGTTTCTTTTTCTGGTATAACCCCTACGGCGGCGTTTCAACCAAGAACATCTGGCCCAATAAACAGGTCAGCGCCCAGGCCCAGAACAACCTCACTGAAATTATGGTGCTGACGCTCGACCCCGACTGGTCAATTGAAGTCGCCGATGGTTTTTCGCCAAAAGAAGAGGCCTGGGGCGGCATCACCTACGCATTTCCTACCAGTTATTACGACCAGTCTAAAACCAAATTCATGGAAATCTGGATACGGGGACGGTCCGGCCGGATGCATGTGGACATGGGCTATATCAGCGAAGATTATATACCCAACAGAAAACTCGACACCGAGGATAAACCGGAGTCCGGTTTCACCCTTGGAAATGGTCTTCTGGACGAGGATACCGAAGATACCGGTATTGATGGCGTTTTTGATATCGATGAGTTTATTGTAAACAGCTTCGGCGAATCAATACCATATGACGATGAACGACTTCCAAAATACAAACGCAGTCTTACAGATCCGCACAGCGACAATTGGAAATGGACCGAAGGATCATCCGATTACCGCCATATCAACGGTACCGAAAAAAGTATCAAGGATGCCGGCGGCTATGTTCCCGATTCCGAAGACCTGAACCGAAATTTCGCAATTGATCTGATCAACGATTATTATACGGTCGATTTTTCCCTGGATGACAGAATCGACGATGAATTCGTCGCCGGCCGGACCAAGTATGATAACGGCAATCCTACCGGCTGGAAACTGTACCGGATCCCATTGAACGAATTTAAGAAAGCCGGCAGCAGCGTCGATGTCGGCTGGCAAACCATCGAAGCCTGCCGTATCTGGATCGATGGGGTCGGCAGCGAAGAATCCGTCATGATAGCCAAGATTGAAATGGTTGGCAATGAATGGGAAGAGCTGGGAATCGGGAACGGCGCCGACGGCGAATTTGTTAAAAACAACGACGTGTTCAGCATCAGTGTGCTGAACACCGAGGACAATCCCGACACTTATAACGCTCCCAAAGGTGTACGGGGTGAATACGATGCCATAAATGAGATTCAGTTGAAAGAGCAATCCCTGGTCATGTGGTTCAGGGGCAGCCAGGGGCTCCGGCCGGGCGAGGCGGCAGCGGCCAAAAAAGTGCTGCTCGAAGAGGCCAGTTTTATTACCTATAAAAAATTGAAATTGTATATCAATGGAAACAATCTGCACACCCGCACAAAATACTTCGCTAAGGGAGAAAAGAC
>JAUSPJ010000261.1 GCA_030655795.1 Fidelibacterota bacterium
AATCAAAACGAATATCTCTTTTACTCTCGAATTATCTGGATTCCATCAAAGACAATTCGCTTGAAATGGTTTTCCCGATTCAAAAAGGCGTTGCCCTGTTTATGGCTCACACCCGTTTTACAACCCGCAGAGACGGTTTTATATCCAACCGGCAATGCCGGCAATTCATCCAAAAGGCAGAACCGGGAGATATTATCCTGGAGCGCGGTGAATGGCGCATGACAAACCTTGGGATTCCCGGATTCTGGCCGCATTCAGCCTTATATCTTGGCAGCCTGTCAGAGCTGGAAGTCTGGAGCGATACGGAGGAAATTACCGGTTTTTACCAAAACAAAGACCCCGAATGCACAGGATTTATGGATTACCTTGAGCGAAATTATCAGGAAGCGTTTTCAGTCTATACACTTGGTGAGGATGGCGAAGAAATCCGGATTATTGAGGGTTTAAAAGAGGGGATTGTTTTCCATTCGGTTTCCGGGTCCGTCGGGAAAGCCGATCATGCCGCCTGCCTGCGCCCGCGCTTATCAAAACTTGGAAAAGCCCAGGCGATCGAGATCGCATTCCAATATTGGGGACGCGGTTATGATTATTCATTCAGTCTACTCTCGGATAATGCAATGGTCTGTTCCGAACTCATTTACAAATCCTATGAGCCGGCCATCGGTAAAGTGGGATTATCATTTGATTTTTCCGAAATTGCCAGGATCATCACTCTGCCGGCCAATAATATTGCTGCGCAATTCGATCGGGAGCACGGCAGCGATTCTGCCCAGCTGGATTTTGTTCTTTATTATGCCTGCGATGTCCGGCGGGGAAAATCACATTTGGAAAGCGTGGATGTATTCCGTGAATCCCATAAAAAACCACGTTGGAGCTTTTATTTTTTCAATACGGGAGTCCGGGTAGTATTGATCACGATAATCATTATGGCAATCGCTGCATGTGGTTTTTTTGAATATCGGCGTTGGAAAAAGATACGGAAAAAAAGCCGATGTAAATGTCGGTGAAACGAAAGTAGCATCTGATGAAGCAAGGAAAATCGCAGAACAGGTATAATACTAAGAAGTATAATCCTTCAGGATTCCGGCAAAGTATGTTCGGACCGAGGATTTCACAGCATATTTAGGATGAATTGACTATGACCTGATTGAAATGAAGCGTGTAAATTAGTTGACGGAGTGATTTTTATAAAATTTAAGCCTTTTTAAAGTCATTTAAGAAAACAATATTCTCTATGTCGGAATTTGGGATTTTGATTGACACTATCGATTTTCGATAAATTTTAGTACTTTATTACACTTACAACCGAAAAATGGAGATTGAAAATGTTTAAAAAATGCATGGAATTTTTATTGGTACTAATCATGATATCCGGATCGGTTTCAGCCCAGAACAAATCTCTGGTTATTATGGATTTCGAAGTAAATGGAATTCCATCGGAAGAGGCCAAAGTCTTCACTGAACATTTACAGGTTGAACTGTTTAACCGAAATCTGTTCACAATTCTTGAAATGCCTGACATTCAAAAAAAACTTGCCGAACGTGATTTTTCAATGGAAAAATGTTCAAGCGCCCCCTGCCTGACAAAAGCCGGTAAATTGTCTGGTACCGATTTGATAATCGGTGGTTCTATTACAAAAATTGAAGACAATTTTGCCGTAACAGTCCGCATGATTGATGTAAAAAATAAAGATGTTATCAAGATGTTTGTATATCAGCATTCAGGAAATATCATATCTCTGTTATCGGTCGGTGTCGAAACTGTGGCAGACAGATTATCTGAGCCATTTAAAAAACATGAGGAAAAACCGGTTTTCGCACACAATGGTGGAACTCCAGCAAATGACTCGAAATACACCCACTCTCAACCAAAGACCGTATCCAATCCCGGCGGTCTCGGGCCGGCGCTGGCCAGTTGTCTGATCGGACCACGTGTCGGGCTGGAAATGAATGAAGGGAACAACGAAATCCATTTGAGCGAATGGATCGCATTGGGTGGATTAATCGTCGGTGGATCCGCAAAATGGCCATTTACTGTCGCTGGAAATATGATAGCAAACGGAACAAGAGCATATATGGCCTATGACCGTGGAGGTATAAATAATAGTTTTGAAGGCGCTCTGGCGGGGTTTTTTCTTGGTCCGCGGGTTGGAAATGAGCTGCATTATCGTAAAATCCGCACAAATGAATGGCTTCAATTGTGTTGCATTGGAAAAATTTTAATCACCATAGAAGCGTATGAGGGTAAAACAATGAGCGAAATCGAAATCGAAGAAGGATTGCGTAAGTAAATAATCATTAGCGAGTTCTGTTTGACCAAATCCTTTATATTTCTGTTTGGAATCCTGCTTTTATCTGGAGAGGTTTTTTCTGCAGAACGCCGATCTTCCGGTAATTTTATCTCAATTAGAGCGCTCGGATTGACCCGTCATATTGTCGATGTCACATATAACGCTGAGTATTTTCCCTTAAAATTGGAACAGAACGCCGTCCACATTTTCAACCCGGGCATATTAATGGGAATCGATAGACCGCTGAATGGAAAGGATTTGTTCTGGCGCACCGTACAGGCAATTTACATTGACTGCGCAATCCAGCCGGCCACCTATATCGGCACCATGATTTTTAAGGAGCCCCTGTTTAAATATCAAAATGTCTCTGTCGGGTTTGGATTTGGATTTGGGGCAGGGATTAGGCGCAGCTGGTCAAAATACAGCGAACCGGGCATTAAAACCCGGTTTTTCAAAGACTGGGGCGCCGTTGAGGGAATTATTGGTCCGTACAGTGAAATTGAACTAGCCTTTAAGATAAATAACCGGAGGCAGTTTGTTCTGAACTTCATACCGGCTTATCCGGCTTTGGTATTTTTAACCGTTGGTTATAGACTTCACGTATAGAATTTTATAGAGGATCGATAAATGTTATTGTTATTTCAATTAATTTTATTAATATTTACTAACAAAATTAAGAAGGGAGTTCAGATGAAGAAAATTGCGATTTGTGTAATCATCATGATTACTCTTTTTTCCAGCACTTTTTTACATGCGGGAGAAAAAGGGGGACCGGTTCCTTGCCTGGTTAGTTTTTTTGTTGGTCCTCGTGTCGGCCTGGAAATGAATGAGGGAAAAGAT